>ASZJ01000071.1 GCA_000416275.1 Osedax symbiont Rs1 | reverse complement strand
AGCACAGAGAAGAGATTAAAAGCATCTTTTGCTATGGCGGAGACACAGGGCTAATCAGGTAAGCTATTGATTCACTTTGAAGTCACAGATTCAGGTTTAACATTTAAAGCGCACTTATTTTATGGTTAATTTGTGACATATATTTTTTGTAGAAAGAGCCGTCAAAGGCCGCTAAATATATAGCCTCCGAGCTTATCTTTTGCTTATATTTTATACTTTTAAGCTGTTGATTAGCCGCCGTCAAAACTTCAATTATATTTTCCCCAGTCAGCACATTGTGGCTTGAGTGGATTTTTCGCCCTTCCGCTATGGTGTTTTGGCTAAAGCCAATCAGTCTAAAACTTCTTGCCCAAGCATCGTATTTAAACTGGAAACTAAAATCATGAGAGGCGTACTGCAGATCGATATTTTTGTTATCTGCAGTATCAACTAAACGGTTCACCAGATAAAAACCGGTTTTTGCCTCTTTGATGTACAAGAGCTGGCTGTCAATCTCGATGGGGAAGCTTGCTATAGATTCATTAATTACTGAATCCGTATAGACAATTTTTCCGCTATAAAAATCATAGGCGATGCTGTCGGCCGATAAATCCCCATTAAAATCTCTTTCTAAGACCGAGTTATGCATCGAATTTCCACTGGGGAATTTTCTATAGAATTCTTGTTGATAATAGAACTTTCTCAGGCTTGTAAATTTGCTAATCAGCTGCTCGCCGTAGTCGGGTAGACTAACCACCGGCCAGTCAACTTTGACTCTAACCTCTGGCAGTGATGTTCGGTAGTGCGCTGTCGCTCCCGAGCCGTTATCCCAAGTGATATCTCTCGTTGTCCAAGCGCCATTGAAATATTTTGTGGTTAAATCTACCGAGGCGGAGCCTGTACCATTGTTGTCATTATCACCATCTAGACTATGCTCTAACTTGACCAGTTCAACTGACTTCGAAAGAGGATTATAAGCAAATACGCTCCGCACCCTCTCTGCTCCATGTGTGCTGTGCAATAGCTCAACCAAGTTATTGGCATGACTAATTGATAAATCCGAATCAATAAAATTATTTAGGGCGAAAGGCTGGCTTTCAATTTTTAAAAAGTTTTGTCTAGAAAGCCGAAACGTGAGGACTGCTTGTCTATTAGGTAAGTATTCGAAATAGATCCGATCTTTTATATTATCAGCATCTATATCGACTGCTATTTTATTGCCTGCCTGCAGGTTATAGCTCATAGTTACTAAGAAAATTAATCTGAAACAATCACCCAATATTTTTTTAATCGCCATAATATGCTCGTAGTTATTGAATAGAAAAATTCTACTGCTTAGCGACTATTTTTTGCACCGCAGTAGGTAAGTCGCTAATACACTCTATCTGCTGATCCGCACGGAATTCATGCTGCCATTGTTGGGTAATGACATTGACCCAAATCGTTGCCATGCCCAGTTCTTGAGCACCCAACACATCGGCGATCGGGTTGTCTCCAATATGGATAATTTGCTCGGCGGATAATTGGGTGTGTTTGAGCATCATTTGAAAAATCAGCGGGTCTGGCTTTTCCACGCCAGCCTGATGCGCGTTAAACTGAAAGTCAAAGTGCTGAGTTAAACCGACTCGGTGTATATCGGCATTGCCGTTGGTGATTGCCCCCATCACATAGCCCTGCGCTTTTAGTTGATCTAAAGCCTGCCACACATGAGGAAAATAATTGACTTGCTGGCGAGCTGCTAAGGCGATTTTAAAGCCCTGTTCCGTCAATCGTTTGGTCTCGGCACTATTATAGCCCACTTGCTGCAGACTTAACTCTAGGCCTTTAATGCGAATATCGGTCACGCTGTGCGCTATTTCTGGATAGTTTGCCACGACATGCTTGCGCAGATCCGCAAAGTAGTCGAGTGGATGTTGCTCGGTGTATTTTGGGGCGTGCTCCGCCAGCCAGAGATACAGACGTTGATCGACCTTTTTGATAACAGGTCTGATATCCCACAGTGTATCGTCTAAATCAAAGGTCAGGCATTTAATCATGTTTTTCAACTCTTCGGTGATTTTGCGGCTCTTGGATGAGCGCTTTGATAACAGTCCATAAGATCTTGCATTGCTTCTTTATCGCCCCCCAGGGCTGGTTGGTTAGCCGCGGCAACTACGCTTGATGTTCCCATCATTTTCATCATTTGCGGGACGCTATAGTTAGCTGCGAGCAACTGCTGAGAAAATGCTTGACGAATTTGACTGGCGGTTACTCTGCCGTCGCTATGGCAGTCGATACGTCGCTGAATACCGCGCACTGTTAGGCGTTTGCCGCGACGAGAAACAAACAGTGCCGCATCAAATACCGGGGTCTGCTGTCGATAGTCAAGCCATTGCCGCAAGGCGGTTTCGACGCTTGCAACGATCGGCAGCTGGCGCTGATTTGCCCCTCTGCGGTTGCCCTTTAGAGAGACGGAGAGCTGTTTTGCACCGAAGTCGATAGCATACAGTTCTAGGCCGCACAGCTCCGATACTCTAATTCCGGTGTGTAGCAACACTTCCAGCATTGCCCTGTCCCTTGCCGTTACAAAGTCTCGTACTTGCACATTGAGTAGCGCTTGCAGAGCAATTGGCTCAGTTGAATCAGCTGGCCGCTTATTTTGCGTAATAAGTGTCGGTTTTTCAAAGCCTAACAGTGGATCAAAATCTAATATTTGAACTTGCCGTAAAAAGTTGATGAAACCCTGCACAGCACTGAGCAACCTCAGTATGGTCGCGACTGATTTCTCTTGTATTTGCGCGTTGCCAATAAAAGCTTGAACTTGTTTCGCGGTGACATGCTGCCAGTGCTGAACCCGATAATCGGCGATAAAATCACGAAAGGCGTACAGATCACTTTGGTAGTTGAGCACGCTATGCAATGCCAACTGCCGCTCTTTTTGCAGGTAATTTAAGTACTGTTCAACCGTTTTTTCTAAACTGGCACTGGCGGCAAAGGAGTTCATCGCATGACCAATGCTTACACTTTTTTCTCAAAGGGTTGCTGTAAAATACGACTGGCGACTCTACTGAGCACTTCGCCAACGTAACTTAAAAACATCGTACCTTGACTACTTTGAAAGTAGTCTTCATCGAAGCTACCTATCCCCAACAGACCGATAGTCTCGCCTTGAATCAATGGAATAACCGCCGCTGATTGGATCATGGCTGAGCGCTCGCCAAACAAAAAGTGATTTTCCGCCGCCGATAGATTTCCGCAACTTGGGATATTAGACAGCAGTAGCGGCTCGACAATCCCAACCATTTCGCGAGGCATCATCCGTCGGTTGTTAACGCTTAATTCACTTTCAGCAAACAGGATCAACGAGGTCGCATCGCCGTAGAAATCGCTGCACAAGCTCTCTTCTAAGGCATCCCCTAAGTCATCTAAGGTTTGCGCATCGAGTAGCGCTAGCACCATCCGCTTGGTCTTTTCAAATTGCATGTCATTGTGTCTAGCTGCATCACAGAAATCTGATAGATGCAGGCTGAGTTTTTTATTTTTTTCACGCAACATCGACGACTGACGCTCGACAAAAGAAATTGCGGATCCCGATTCATGAGGCACCGCTAGCACTTCTAATAAATACTCATACTCAATGAAAAAGTCTGGATCTTGCTGTAAATAGGCAGCGACTTGTTCCCGCGTAAGCTTTTCGGTGCCTGCTGTCGATTGATTTTCCACACTACTCATATAAACATCTTTCCTTCAAAAACATTAATTGCCGGGCCCGTCATGATCACTGGGTCGGTGTCGCCTCCCAGCCAGACAATCTCTAGACTGCCACCGGTTACATTTACTTTGACTTTTTCAGCGAGCAAGCCGCGCTGTCGACCGGCGACCACCGCGGCACAAGCTCCCGTGCCGCAGGCTAAAGTCTCACCCACTGCGCGTTCATAAACTCGCAAGTTAATCTCGCTGTCACTGACTATTTGCATAAAACCAATATTGGCCCCCTCAGGGAATACATCCTCAGCTTGGATAGACTGGGCTAACTCAGCCACTGGGGCGGTGTACACATCATCGACGACTAACACGCAGTGTGGGTTACCCATCGATATCGCCGAAATTTGGTAGTCAATATTTTCAATTTGCAGCTGATAACTGAGCTGTTGCCGCTCGGCAATAAAAGGTATCTCTGCGGGCTGCAGAATTGGCGCTCCCATGTCAACTTCTACTTGCCGGTCATCCCTAATCGTCAACCGCATATTACCTTTTGCCGTTTCAACGCTGATCTGTTTTTTGACACTCAATCTTTTATCTCTGACAAACAGCGCGAAGCATCGGGCGCCATTGCCACAGTGCTCTACCTCAGATCCATCGGCATTGAAAATTCGATAGCGAAAATCCATATCGGGATTACTCGGGGTCTCAACCACTAATAGCTGATCAAATCCCACTCCCAGTTGACGATCGCCCAGACGCTTTACCATTTGTGCATTAAATTTAAAGCGCTGAGTTACTAAATCCACGACCATAAAGTCGTTACCTAACCCGTGCATTTTGGTAAAACGTAATAACATTGTCTGTTCCAGTTGTAAGTAGTCAATTCTAAATTAAAAAGTCGATGCGCTCTAATCTTGAGTAGAGCTAGCCTTTGGGTAGTAATTTTTCACCGCGCATCAAGTCGGCAACCGTCTCTCTAGTGCGAATTTCAAACATTTGATTATCATCAATCATAACCTCGGCGGCGCGGGTTCGGGTATTGTAATTAGAACTCATGGTAAAACCGTAAGCCCCTGCTGAACACACCGCTAGCAAGTCACCTGCCTGTATATTTAGCTGTCGATCTTTACCGAGAAAGTCCCCTGATTCACAGACTGGGCCAACCACGTCATACAGCCGACCTAGGCTTTCACCCTTAGTCGCATCTTTGACCTCGCTGACAGCCGCCGCATCTTGTAGCGTCAGCGGGACTATTTCTAAGTATGCGCTGTACAGCGAGGGGCGCAACATATCATTCATAGCGGCATCGACAATGGCAAAGTTCTTGGTCGCGTTATGTTTTAAATATTCCACCTCGGTTAGCAACACACCCGCATTCGCCACTATTGAGCGACCGGGCTCAAAAATCAGTTTTAAATCTCGGTCGGCCATTTTTTCCAACACCGCCGCTATGTAGTCACCGGCACTGGGAGGCACTTCATCTGTGTAGCAGACACCTAAGCCGCCCCCCAAGTCCAAATGTTGGATGCTAATACCTTGCTCTTGCAAATCATCAATCAAAATCAACAATTTATCCATAGCGTCCATAAACGGAGCTATTTCGGTGAGCTGGCTACCTATATGGCAATCCATACCGATGATATTGACATGCTCTAAACTGGCTGCGTGTGCATAAATGCGCTGCGCCTCGTCAATATCGATCCCGAATTTATTCTCTTTCAAGCCAGTTGATATATAAGGGTGCGTCCCCGCATCAACATTTGGATTGATTCTAAAGGAGATCGGAGCCTGTACCGACAACTCGGCGGCCACTTGGTTAACCCGTTCTAACTCAGCTTCGGATTCAATATTAAAGCAGTGAATGCCCACTTGCAAAGCGTAACGAATTTCCACCGATTGCTTGGAAACCCCGGAAAAGACCACCCGTTCAGCGCGTGCGCCAGCTTTTAATACTCGCTCTAATTCACCTTGAGAAACCACATCAAAGCCCGCGCCTAATCGCGCCAGGATATTCAGCACCGCAATATTACTGTTGGCCTTGATCGCATAGCAGACCATCGCATCGCGACCTTCGAGCGCATTCGCATACTCTAAGTAGGCAAGTTCTATCGCGTCTCTTGAATAGACATAAGTTGGAGTACCGAACTCTTGAGCAACGTCGCTTAACAGTACATTTTCACAGTGCAATCTATTATTTCGGTACTCAAAACTGTCCATTTCAATCTTCACTCTTTTCAGTGGTTAATATTATTGCGGAATCAGTGACTACACAGTGGAGACAGTGCACAGGCGACACCGCTACCAGTCACCAACTCAGCTTACTACTGGTTGTTTTTGCTGACTGTCACTTTGCCACTACTTATTGCCACTACTGGCCAATAACAGGGTTTAAAGCGGCGCTGGCAGTGCTGGGCTCAACGCTATCTGTCTCTAGGAACAGGGCGCCTTTTTGACCACAGCCAGCCAGCAATAAAATACTGGTTAATACACTCAGCTTCAATACTAGTTTACAATTTTTCACTGTCTCTCCTTATTTACCGGTTGGTGATATGCTAGGCCCACCAGAGTATACATTATTTTTTTAGCAACACTTGGCGGATTTTCTGCAACAGTATGCCACTGGCACCGCGCTGCGATAAGAAATAATCCTCGGCATTTTTACCCAACTGCACCATCCGCTCCGGCTCCATCAGTAGCTCTTGCAGGCAGATCCGCAGTTTTTCATAATCCGCACAGCTAAGCATGCCACCAGCGGCTTCTAACTCAGGACAAATCACCGAGAAGTTATATTGATGAGGCCCCATTAACACCCCTTTCCCCACACTGGCAGGTTCCAGTGGATTTTGCCCACCGAGCGGCACAAAGCTACCCCCGACGATACTCAGATCTGCGGCTGCGTAGAGCATACTTAACTCACCCATGGTATCGCCAATATAAACTTGACAGTCACTAGTGACACTATTTTCAGTGCGGCGAATCACCTGGCTAGCGTACTGCTTTGCCAACTCGGCAACTTCGCTAAAGCGCTCCGGATGTCGCGGCACTATAATTAATAACAAGCTGGGGAACTGCTGTCGAAGCTGTTGCACTTGCGCTAAAACAGCCTGTTCTTCGCTGCGGTGTGAACTACCGAGAATCAGTACCGGCCGATCCCCTACTAGCGCCCTAAAAGCTTGTGCTTGCGGCCAAATACTGGCGGCTATTTGTAAATCAAATTTGATACTGCCGCCAATCACCAGTTTCTCTGGCGCCAGCCCCAGCTGGATAAAGCGCTGGCCATCGCTGGCGTATTGCGCCACCAGCCCAGTTAATTGCTGCATCATTTTTTTGCTCAAAGCGGCCAGCCGTAAATAACCTTGTGCAGATTTTTCCGACATCCGGCCATTCGCCAGTAACACTGGGATGTTATTTTTCTGACATTTGTGCAACATATTTGGCCACAGTTCGGTCTCTACTATCAATAGCGCCAATGGCCGATGGCTATTGATAAAGCGCTGCACTGCCCCCGGCTGATCGTAAGGGCAGTACTGGTGCAATAGCTGTGGATATTCAGCGAACAATTGAGTGACTCGCGCAGCCCCCGTTGGCGTGGATGTGGTCAGCACAATCAGCAGCTGAGGATCGTCAACTAGCAGCTGTTTAAGCACCGGGGCAATTGCCACCGTTTCACCGACAGAAACGGCATGTACCCAAAGTGCCGGTTGTGCATGCACTTTAGCGGCGAAGCCAAAGCGCTCGCCAATCCGCTGCCGATAGGCGGGCGCGGTTCGGCCCCTGCGCCACAGTTTTAGCAGTAACAACGGGGTGATTAGATAAAAAATACAGCTGTAAATAATTCTCAAGAGATCGCAGACCTTTATAAAACAAGATTCAGCAGTTAACCATAAAAGTGTCCGAAAGTACCTAAGACGCCAAGTTCTCGGCCACTTTTTAGTGTTCACTGGCTAATCTGTATGCAGTTGTTCCATAGCCAGCGCCATCTGCGCCATAATAGCAGGAGCGATGACATGCCCTCATCCTAAACACACTCAGCTTACTAGTGAGTACCGCGTTCACAGTGGTCATTTTCCGGAAAATGGCCACTAATTATATATTCAGCGGCTATTGTAGTTTATCGGCAGCGCCAGATCAGTTAGAATTTCAATAAATTTAGCCAGCTTGGGTTATACAATGTCTACTTACTTAAACGCTCTACAGCGCCATCAAGATTTATTCCATAAAATGGTTCAGTGCGAGCCAGTGCTTCGTTTACTTGCCGATCACATTGATCACTGCTTCAGTAACGGCGGAAAGTTGTTGTTTATGGGCAATGGCGGTAGTGCCGCAGACTGTCAACATTTAGCCACCGAGTTTGTCGTGCGCTACAAAGAGGAGCGCATGCCGCTCGCCGCGATTGCACTCACCACTGATACCTCACTGCTTACCGCCCACGCTAACGATTTTTCTTTTGACACTGTGTTTAATCGCCAAGTGGCGGCCCTTGCCAGAGCGGAAGATTTGATCATTGGCATCTCCACGTCAGGCAACAGCAAAAATATTATCAATGCAATTAATGTCGCCCGCGAAATAGGCGCTAAAACTTGGGCTTGGACGGGAGAGAGCGGCGGCCAATTAAAAGGCTTTGCCGAGCACACGCTGGCGATACCGGCCACCGAAACTGCTCGCATCCAAGAGGCACACATTTTTGCTGGCCACTGGCTGTGCGAAGATGCCGATCGACGCGCCCTAGCCAGAGAGCAATAGTCAATATGGGGTTAATCATACTCGATCGAGACGGTGTCATTAACCATGATTCAGACAACTATATCCGCACTGTTGCGCAGTGGGTTGCTATTGAAGGCAGTATTCAGGCGATCGCCGATTTATCCCAAGCCGGCTATCGCATCGCGATTGCCACCAATCAATCCGGGATTGGCCGCGGCTACTATAGTTTGGCCACTTTAAGTGCCATGCACCAAAAAATGACCGACCTGGTCAGCGCAGCTGGCGGCAGCATCGCGCAGCTAGTCTTTTGTCCGCACCTCCCCAGTGAGCACTGTGCCTGTCGAAAACCAGAGCCTGGTATGCTGTTGCAAATTTTAGCCGCGCAGCAAAAGTCCAACACTATAGATGCGCATCAGACTTGGTTTATCGGTGATAGTTTGCGCGATTTACAAGCCGCGTGGGCTATCGACATGCAAACTGCACTGGTAAAAACTGGCAAGGGGCAACGCACCTTAGACAAGGGCGTTATCCCAGCAGCCACTCCAGTGTTTGCCGATTTAGCCGCTTTTAGTCAGCATTTACTCAGTGTTTAGCGGCAATAAAACTGCATCGAGCGGCATCCAACACATCAAACTACAGTAAACCTTCAATTAGCGGCTTTTAAGCATAGTTGTTAAGCCCTTGTAACTGACCATAAACATGAGTTTAAGTGAATGAAACAATTACACACCGATATCGTTATTGTAGGCGCTGGCATTGCGGGCTTGTGGATGCTCAACACACTAACCAAGCAGGGCTACGATGTATTGTTGCTGGAGGCACGCGATATTGGTGGCGGGCAAAGTATCCGCTCGCAAGGTATTATTCACGGCGGCATTAAATACGCTTTAAACGGGGTGCTCTCGCAGGCCGCCGATGCAATCAAGGAGATGCCAGCGCGCTGGAAAGCTTGCCTGGCAGGTACGGGTGATGTGGACCTGCAAGGCGTCACCCAACTTAGTGATGCACATTATTTATGGTCACAGCGCTCACTAGGCGCGAAAATCACTTCCTTTTTTGCCAAAAAAGCGATGAGCGGCCGCGTTGATACAGTGGGCCGAGGCGACTATCCAGCGATTTTTCAGCATGCCGATTTTAAAGGTAATTTATATAAGTTAAATGAAATAGTATTGGATATCCCCTCAGTGCTGGCTAAACTCTGCCAAGGTCTCGAACCGCGAATTTTAAAGATTGACGCCAGCCAGTGTCAGTGGCAAAAAGACTCACAAGGTAATATTCTGGCCATTTCTTGCCAGAGACAGCAGCTAAAAATCTGCGCCCAGCGCTTTGTGTTCGCCGCGGGAGAAGGCACTGCAGAAATCCTCGCCAGTCTCGATTTAGAGCAACCGAAGATGCAAATCAGACCGGTACATATGACCATGGTCACCCACCGCACTGATTTGCCGATCTATGCTCACTGCATTGGCGCCAGCAGCAAGCCGCTAGTCACTATTACTCATCACCTCAATAGTGATGGCACCTTCACCTGGTATTTTGGTGGCGATATTGCTGAAACGGGCGTGGCGCGAAACCCAGAGCAACAAATTGTCGCAGCGCAGCAACTGCTGCGCAACATTCTGCCCTGGGTCTCCTTAGCTAACCCCCAGTGGGACAGCTTACTGATCAATCGCGCCGAGCCAAAACAGAGCAGCCTCAGCCGGCCCGATGCCGCTTTCGTGCAGCAGCATCAAAACTATCTGGTCACTTGGCCCACCAAACTAGCGCTGGCACCAGATCTAAGCGATCAGGTACTAGCGGTACTGAAGCGCGATGCTATTCAGGCAAAACACCCGCTGAGCAGTGCTGATTTATTGCACATAGAGCGACCTAAAATGGCGAGCACTGCCTGGAGCAAGCACTGATGATTTACTCTGAAATTGCCAATACTGGCGTGCAAGTCAGTAAAATTGGTTTAGGCACGGTCAAGATCGGGCGTGATCAAGGGGTTAAATATCCCGGCAGCTTTAAGATCCCCAGCGATCGACAAGTACTCAGCCTGCTGAGTGTCTGCCGCGAGCTGGGGATAAACTTAATCGACACCGCACCTGCTTACGGCAATAGTGAGCAGCGCCTCGGACAGTTACTCAGCACTAGCGATAGGCAGCAGTGGACCATTTGTTCTAAAGCCGGTGAATCTTTTGACAACCACTCCGGGCTCTCTAGTTTCGATTTTAGTCAACAGGGAATTATCGACAGTGTAGAGCGCAGTTTAACTAGGCTAAACACCGACTATCTAGACATTGTAATGATCCATTCAAATGGTGACGACCTAAAAATAATCGAGCAAGATTTAGCGTTACAAACCTTGCAAAAATTGCAACGGCAGGGAAAAATACGCGCCACTGGGATGTCCACCAAGTCAGTAGCCGGAGGGATTGCAGCGTTACAGCAAGCTGACTGTGCGATGGTCACTTTTAATCTTGCAGAACAGAGCGAACTGGCGGTCATTCAATACGCAGCCCAGCACAATAAAGGTATTTTTATAAAAAAAGCTTTTGCCTCCGGGCATCTTAGCCGCTCGGAGATTAGCGATCCTATTTTAGCCAGTCTAAAACTAATTTTTGCCCAAGCAGGAGTGAGCAGCGCAGTGATTGGCACGATAAATGAGAAAAATCTCAGAGAAAATGTCGCCAAGTATCTGCAGCTAAGCGCTTAATCGGGAACAGCCTAAGCTGCTGCGATAACTTGATATCGTGCTGACTGTCGCTGTCACACGGAATGTGCAGATTGATCGGCGGTTTTTTAGAAGCTAACGGCTAAAAATCAGCCTTTTATTTGCTCGACAATCGCGGTCGTAGAACAGTTATCAAGTAGAGACAGCACTTGCACTTCACCGCCATAGCTTCTGACAAAATCTCCTCCCACCACCCCTTCGATACCATAGTCGCCACCTTTGACTAAAATATCAGGTCGGATCGAAGTCAACAAATGCTCGGGGGTCGGCTGGTCAAAACACACCACCCAATCTACCGCTTCCAGACTAGAGAGCACAATCATACGCCGCTCTTGGCTATTGATCGGCCGACCATCTCCCTTGAGACGTTTGACCGAGGCATCGCTATTAATGGCGACCACCAATCGATGCCCTAGCTGTTTAGCTTGCTCTAAATACCCGACATGCCCGGCGTGCAATATATCAAAACAGCCATTGGTAAAGACAATTTTTTCGCCGGCCAAACGCGCATCTTCGATAGCTATAATCAATTGCTCTTCGCTGACCACCCCGCGCGCACTGCGCTGGGTCGCCGCTATTTCTCGGCGAATTTCAGGTCCGCTAATCGCGTATGTGCCCAACTTGCCAATCGCAATACCCGCCGCCATATTGGCGATCGCTACCGCATTGGCCATTTCTTGACCGGCACCCAGTGCCGCGGCCAAAGTCGAGATCACCGTATCTCCGGCACCGGTCACATCAAACACTTCGTGAGAGCGCGCCGGAAAATGTACTTCAGTGCCCTCTTTTTGTAACAAGGTCATACCGTTTTCACTGCGAGTGACCAGTAAACACTCTAATTCTAGCTCTGCAATTAACGCGCTTCCCCGACTGATAATCTGCTCTTCGGTATGGCACTTACCCACCACCGCTTCAAATTCAGCCATATTAGGCGTCAACAGAGTCGCTCCTTTGTAGGGGCTGAAGTCGCTACCTTTGGGATCGACTAAAATCCTTTTATGGTGTTGTTTGGCCAGTGAGATAATACTTTGGCAATCTGACAAGGTGCCTTTGTTATAATCAGAGAGAATCACCACATCGGCAGTTTGTATATGCTTGGTGATGGTCTTGATCAAATTAGCCGCATAGGCGTCGGCAAATCGCTCTTCAAAATCCATGCGCAGCAACTGCTGATTGCGGCTCACGGCACGCAACTTTAAAATGGTCGGCTCACTCTCTGCCAAGTTAAAATCGCAGGCGACGCCGGCGGCTTGCAACCTAGTTTCCAGTATAGCCGCCGCTTCATCTTGACCGACGATACCCAACAAGTGGGTTTGCGCACCTAAGGCCGCGGTGTTTAAAGCGACGTTAGCCGCCCCACCTGGACGGTCATCCTGCCGGGTGACTTTAATAATCGGCACCGGAGCTTCAGGTGATACTCTATCCGTGGCCCCGTGCCAATATCGATCCAGCATAATATCGCCAATTACTAAGACACGGGTTTTATTAAATTCTGGCATCTTCAGCTCTAGCACCGAGGTTTACTCCTTTATTTTTGGCAACACTTATGATTAGTTAAGATGAGAGACCTCTGCATCACTTTCAATTCCACTGTAAAACCAATAACTTACACTCTGTATTCACTTTGAAGTCACGGATTCAGGTATGAGTTAATGGTTATTTTAGTCCGGATTCAAGGGATTTATAACAGGGCTTATAAAAAGGACTGTATCAAAGGATATCAGCCCCAGACAGCCACTGCTATCGACATACATGCTAAATTGATCAATCCCGAGCTTGCTCGGACTGCTCAAAACCTTGATGGTATAACTCTGCATACAAGCCATTTTTCACCAGTAGCTGCTGGTGATTGCCACGCTCGACAATTTCACCATCTTCCATCACTAAAATGCAATCCGCATTCTTAATCGTCGACAGACGATGGGCGATGACCAAGGTAGTTCGATCCTGCATAACCCGCTCTAGGGCCTGTTGTATATAGCGCTCAGAATGGTTATCTAGCGCCGACGTCGCTTCATCGAGAATTAAGATAGGCGCATCCTTGAGCACTGCTCGGGCGATCGCCAAGCGCTGTCTCTGCCCCCCCGAGAGCATTAAACCTTTTTCGCCCAGCGGGGTATCTATTCCCCTATCCAGCTTGTCGACAAATTCAGTGGCGTTGGCAATCGATAGCGCTGCCTGCACTTGCTCTGCTGTTTTGTCCTCTAGGCCACCGTAGGCAATATTACTTTTAATAGTACCGGCAAACAACACCACTTGCTGATTGACTATCGCTATTTGCTCGCGCAAGTTTGCCAGCTGATACTCATCGATGGGTACCCCGTCCAGTAAAACACTGCCACTGCTCAGCTCAAAGAATCGCGGTATCAAATTGGCTAAGGTACTTTTACCGCTGCCTGACCGTCCGACTAAAGCGACGGTTTCTCCGGCTTTGACTGTAAAATTAATCCCTTTCAAAACACTGCTGTCAGTGTATTGAAAATTGACATTCTTGAATTCTAACTCACCTTTCACCCTTGCGACACTGTGCGTACCGCAATCTTTTTCTGGGGCGCTATCGATTACTGCAAATAAAGTTTTTGCCGCTGCTATGCCCTTTTGTAACGGCCCATTAATTTCTGTTAACGCGCGCAGTGGTTTAGCAATCAGACCTGCGGTGATCAAAAATGCGACGAACTCACTGGCGGGCATTGGCTGCATAAAATCGGGATATAAAGCGACAAAAATTAGCAATCCAAGCGCAGAGGACACCAGCATTTGCACTACCGGGGAGTTTAGTGCGGAAGTCACCGTCATCTTTAAAGACTGACGGCGAAAATCATCACTGGCTCGATTAAAGCGCTGCAATTCCGTTTCATAGCCGCCGAAGGTCTTCACCACTTCATTACCTTGCAAACTTTCTGAGGCGGCGTGGGTAATATCGGCAATCGAGCTCTGCATGTTTTTCGCCAGCTTGCGAAAACGCTTTGAGGCAATGCCGATCACTATCGCGATAAACGGGCTCGCGGCAAAAAACAACAGCGCTAGCTGCCAGTTTAAATACAGCAGATAGCCGATTAGACCAATCACTGTCGCGCCTTCTCTGACCAGTGTGCGCACCACGGAGGTACAGGCCGAGGTCACTTGCTCGACGTTGTAGATCAAGATCGCCAGATAGCTACCTGAATCTTGTCGTAGATACTCTTGTCTGGGCAAGAGCAAGATTGAGGAAAATATTTGCTTACGCAATTCGTAAACAATATTGAAGGCCACTCGATCTAGACAATAAGTGCCGATAAAACCACCTAGACCACGGGCAAACGTGATCGAGATCACCGCGATCGGTAAAAATATATAAGCATTGGGCGATGGATTGTCCATCTGCGAGACAATCGTTTCCATTAACACTGCAAAACCCGTTTGGGTTAAAGCATATAAAATATAACCAAAGATGCTGAGAATAAAAAAGCCCAGATACGGGACCAAATACTGCAGCAGCCGTTTGTAAATTTGCCAAGGTGTTAAATTCAAATTCGATCAACCTTTAAAAATAATGAGCTAAGTAGCGCGGTCAGTTTTGTAAACTTTAGTGCTTTCTGGGGAGCGATATCTAGCACCTGAATCCGTGACTTCACTGCACCACATAGCGCAAGCTCTTGATTGTACAGCGGTTAGAAAAATACTCACTGAACCTATGGGTGCAGTTAAGATTTTTCAATTCCACTGTAAAACCAATATCTTACACTCTGTATTCACTTTGAAGTCACGGATTCAGGTAGCAGACTTTGAGCTTCGCAGCAAAATCAAAATCAAGCATACAAGATCATCTACCGCGACTTGATCCGCTGTGCAGCAATGCCTTTATTTTCGACATCCAGAATATATGCACTTCTTTTTGCGCTCCATCGCTGAATCTAGGATAATAGACTTTATTGTAACTTAATTCTCTGACTGAAAGCTGTTAACCATTGTGAATCAACCTAAAAAAACCAGATCTGCTCAAGCAATTTTGTTCTTAGTACGCACCTTAGCCAAACTACCTTTCAAATGGGGGTTGTTGGTCGGCGCACAACTGGGTAATTTACTGAGAATAGCGGCGGTAAAAAGACGCCGGGTCACAGCAGTTAATATAGCGCTGTGCTTCCCTGAATTAACGGCCCTAGCGCAGCGGCAACTGGTCAAAGATATTTTTATTGCCAATGGCATAGGAATCGTTGAAACTGCTTGGGCGCACTATGCCGACAGATCGATGTTTGATGATAAAATTGAAATTCGCGGCCAACAGTTACTCGATGAAGCACTGCAACAAAACCGCGGCGTAGTGTTACTGGGAGCGCATTTTAGCACCTTGGACTTAGGCGGATTGCTGTTTTCATACACTAACGCCCCTTTAAATACGCTGTACCGCAAACACAACGATCCGCTGTTGGATAAAGCCATTATTGAAGGTCGCGCAAAATACAGCGAACCTATCGATCGGAAAAATATACGTCTAGTGATTCGTAAATTAAAACAAAACCAATGTATTTGGTTTGCCCCCGATCAAGACTTAAACGCCAAGGGCTGCGTCTTCGTCAATTTCTTCGGCCAAACTGCTTCCACTGTGACCGCAGCTTCAAATTTTGTGCGCTTTAACCAGTCGCCGCTGCTGATGCTCGCCCACTATAGAAAACCCGACAACAGTGGCTATATATTGGAGTTTAGCGAGGTGGCGGACTGCGATTCGAACGACAAGCCAGCTTATGCGCAAGCCGTCAACAACGCGATAGAAAAGGCGATACGCCAGCATCCGGAACAGTATATGTGGATGCACAAGCGCTTTAAAAACCAGCCCGACGGCAAAAACAAACTCTATCAGGCAGCCCAGTGTTAACTTAGCCCAGCTAATGAACTTCTAAACAAGCCAACCTTCCCGCTAGCCACCACTGGCCTGAGTGTTTATTCAGAGGCTCCCTTGGGATCCTCTGAAATGGTTGGCTGTGATCGACCAGATAGTACCAGTGACACCAATATAATCAACATACCGGTGTACATGATCATGCCACTGTTATGTGCAAACAATACCTGGGTCAAATTTGCACAGATAAAAAACAAACCAAAGATTAGCAGACATAGCGACTGAGGTCTTGAGCCGCGCTGTGAACCCGTCATTTCTTTATGGCCGAGCCAAATAGGATAAAACATCAGCGCTAATAAAATCAGCAGTCCGACACCGCCCCGTCGCACCGCTGCATAAAAGTACGCATTGTGGGAGTGACCGTACTTTAGCACTGATTGATCAATTTCTCCGCGGTTGATCATCCGCTCTTTTTCCGCCAAATACTGGGTGACGCCCACCCCAAAAACCGGATTATCAAGAGTGATTAACGCGGCGACTTTCCAGAGTTCAAACCTAATACCGGTTGAAGTAGAGGCATTGCCCTCAACAAAATAACTTTCGACATTCACCGCCGCAGTTTTAAACCGCGAGTAGGCGCCGGTTTGCGGCAGCGCGTAGCCAACCACTAGTATCAGCACACTAAACAGCAGCAAGGTTTTGCCAATATGTCGTCTAATATATTGATAATTATAAGCCATAACAATCAATATCAGTAAAGGTAAAAAGACCAGACCGCCTCGGGTTAAGGTGAAAATAGCGGCGATGATTCCAGAGATTCCCAACAGGATCAGCACACTGCCAAAAAACAGCCCTCGACGCTGCATTCTAAACGCAATCGGCGACAGCAAGATAGCCGACAAACCGATAATCAAGGCAATATTACCCAGTTGAATCGCATTGATAGTGGTGCCTACTCGACCCACACCGAGGTAATATTTTTCATAGATACTCAGCACGAACAAACCTAAAGCACCGGCACCAAAGCCAAACACAGTCACCAATCGGTGAATTTTTACGCCATTTAATAAAAATATTAACGGGATAAACAGTAAAATTTTACTTTGCGGATCCAGTCTTCGCAGCGCCACATCGTAAATAATCACTTCTAAAATAACTGACAGCAGATACAGTATAAGTAAAAAAACCAAGGTTTTTTCTACTTTAGATAGCTGAATCTGCCCCCTGACCTGAGCACTAAATAAAAACCCATAACTGGATATAATCACCGCGCCACTAATCGCATAACTGCCTTGGAAGGCCACCGATAAAGCCAAAAACAAAAACACAGTAAAACTGACGTAATACTCTGCCAACTGCTGAACCTTAGATTTTTTTAACCCGATCAAAATTCAACCATCAACATTATTAATTGCTTGAAATTCACGCCAGACGATCTCCGGCGTTAAGGACTGAAAGACCGCGGGGTCAACCACAGCATTATTTGCCGAAAAATTGGCGGCGAGTAAGGTTGCTTGACGCTGCCCGTAACCGCCAACCAAGCCTGGATCTGTCGGCCCGAACAAAGTGACATTCGGCTTGGCCAGCGCCGCGGTTAAATGCGATAACCCAGTGTCGACCGAAATGCAGCCCGCGGCATTCGCGATCACTTGTGCAACTTCACATAAACTCAACTTTGGTAACACTTGCACTTGATTGTTCGCCGCGGCAAATCGCTGCGCCCGATTTCTCTCGACATCGTTACCCCAGGGAAGTTTAATTTCCCAACCTTGCGCTGTGGCTAACCCGATCAGCTGCTGCCAGTACACCTCCGGGTAGTGCTTGTCCGCACGAGTAGTGCCATGGTTAAACACTAGATAGCCGCGCTGTGCACTTTTAGTAAAGTGATCGGCAATCGAAAACTCTCCACTGGTGCTCGGCACTGGATAATTTAGCGCTTTCGCGAACAGTTGCCGAGTTCTCTCAACTGCGTGCTGCTCTTTATCAACTGCAATCGCGCTCGTATAAAACCGACTGGCGAAAGGCTCTTTGGCGCTGTGTTTATCAAAACCAAAACTCGGCCCATGTGCATTGCGCACTACCAGGCACGCACTCTTGATAAGCCCTTGGGCATCAATGACTGCATCGTACTCTCGCGCTTGCAAGCACTGTTTGAATTGTTGCCACTCGCCGCAGCGCCACGTTTTGAAGAGCGACTTACGCCAGCGTCTAATGGCGATCGGGATCACTTTATCGACCGCACTGTGCCATTGCGGAATTTCTTTAAAGGCCTCTTCTACAACCCAGTCGAAGCGAATACCTGCGATCGCATTGGTGGCATCGGTAAGGGCCGGTAAGGTGTGAATAATATCGCCCATCGAAGAAGTTTTAACGATTAACACTCTCACACAGTCACCATCGATTGCAGTCGTTCAAAGACTAATTCCGGCTGAATATCAATCATGCTCTGATGATAACCCTGCTCAGCGTTGCCTTTTCTCAACTTAATGTAACCTTCGATTAGACGAATCACCTGGGCATTATCACTTAACGGGGGAGTAAAATCCGGACTGGTAGGCCCGTAGAGCGCAATCATCGGCGTATTAACCGCCGCTCCGATATGCATTAGACCAGAATCGTTTGAAATGATCGCCGAGCAATTGGCTAGAATATCCACCGCCTCGGTCAAAGTGGTCTGGCCTGAAACATCGACAAAGCTGCGCAACTGATCCGCACTCAATAAGTCTTTAATCTGCTGGATTGCCGCCGTGTCTTTTGCCGAGCCCAGACAAACAATTTGTCGACCGCTGTCAATCAACTGCGCCGCCAGTGTAGCGAAATGAAAATGTGGCCAGCGCTTAGCGGGACCAAACTCAGCGCCCGGGCAGAATGCGACCAACTGTCGATCCTCATTTGCTAGCGAAAAGCGTTTAAAGACCGCCGCTTGCTGCTCTTGATCGACGTCTAAGACAGGGGTGATTATCGGTTTTAAATCTACCGCGGAGCGTGGTGCATCTTCAGCTAGCGCAATATAACGCTGCACCATTAATGGAAATGCCGCAGTCTCCAAATTGCGCATATCATTGACTAAGCCGTAGCGCATCTCGCCACGCCAACCGGTGCGCTTGGGGATTTTTGCCATCCAGGGCACTAGTGCTGATTTTAAAGAATTAGGTAACACTATGCTCTGCTGGTATTGCCTAGCAACCAGGCTATTGGCTAACTGTTTCCTCACGTTCCACTGCAGAGCACCGTGTCCAATAGGCATCGCGATGGCTTGCGATACTTGCGGCATTCGCGCCAATATTGGCCGACACCAATTTGGAGCCAGCACATCAATCTCCGCCTCAGGATGGTCGGCCTTTAAGCGCATTAACAGCGACTGGCTCATCACCATATCCCCAACCCACGAAGGTCCAACTACCAATATTTTCAATTTTGCTCCCCCATCGATCAAATTTATAGGTGAAATAGCGGCATATCATACTAAAAATGCGGCCCTACCCCTAGTTTATTCTTAAAATCCCTATATTTATCGAGCCAGCCAATTCCTTTTTCGCTCGGCGGTGATTACAATCTAGCTGCAGAAGCTGATCTGATACAAATTATTCTAGATTTGGCTAAATATTATTAATATTCTGCGATGAAACTATAAATTTAACCAGTTTTTATCGATCGACACAGCCCGCTTTAAATAATTTGCGACAAGTGCCGCTAGCAATTCGTTGACCGATAGCAACTACCCATACTTACAATAAAATATTTTGAGGTTACAGATGGCTGCGTTCGGTACAGTGTTCATGCCGCAGATGGCAATTTCTCGTTTTGATGGTACACAATGGAGCCCATCTGAGATGGTCCCTAGCGACAGTATTCAATTGCACCCCGGTGCACACGTGCTGCACTATTCCAGTACTTGTTTTGAAGGACTAAAAGCATTTAGACAGCCCGATGGCAGTCTCAAGTTGTTCCGCATGGATAAAAACTTAGATCGCTTCGCTCAAAGCAGTAAGTTGCTCTCCCTACCGGCTATCGACAAGCAAGCGACGGCTAAAATGATTACCGATTCAGTGGCCCTATATGCTGATCAAGTCCCTGCTCCTCCTGGATCAATGTACATTCGGCCAACACATTTTGGCATCGACCCGGCGATCGGCAAAGCGGCATTACCCTCGCTCACTTCCCTACAGTACATTTTGCTGTCACCGGTCGGTGAGTATTTCAAAAGTGATGCGGGCGGACTGCGCCTACTGCTGGATGAAACGGGCATGCGCTGCGCCCCGCACAATGGCATGATTAAAAGTGGCGGCAACTACGCCAGTGCCCTGCGCCCAATTATGTTAGCCCGCGACAAGTATCAAGCGGATCAAGTGCTGTTTTGCCCAGGTGGCTTTGCACAGGAGACCGGAGCTGCCAACTTCCTGTTAATTGATGACGGTGAAATAATAACTAAGGCACTTGATGAAAGTTTTCTACACGGAGTTACTCGCGATTCAATTTTAACTTTAGCCCGCGATATGGGGATGACCGTCAGCGAGCGAGAAATTTCTGTTGAAGAGTTAATCGAGCGCTCTAAAAAGCCTGGTTGCGAAGCTGCTTTATCGGGCACTGCTGCGGTACTGGCACCGGTAGGCACTTTTATTCACAACAACACTGAGTATAATTTAGGTGACTCTAAAGAGGGTCCGGTGACTAAAAAGCTGCGCCAGGCAATGAATGATATTCAATGGGGCCTCGCTGAAGACAAGCACAACTGGCTGGTTGATATCTAAGTCCTGAATCAGTAAATTCACTGCGCTACACACCATCCGCTTTCATCGCTCAATGCCCTGCTGAAAGCGGATTTTAGGCTCAATTTCACCGCATATTCTAGATATTTCTCATGGTTGAATATAATTTCTGCTATGATGCGCACTTTTCAAATTCGGTGCATCACATTGTTACTCCCTCAAAGACTCTCCACTTTTTTAGCGACTAGCTCCGCTATATTTATGTTGCTAGCTATGGTTTTTTCAACGCTGACTGTCGCCCAAACCAAAAACGGTATCGACTTAGAGGCGGTCATGAAACAGATGCGCTTTGAATACAGTCAGGCGATGAAAACCGACTCCGCCCTTAAATTTAACCAACATATCCGCGACTTCAAGCTACAATTAAAAATAGCTCAACAGTTTCCGCACTCGATAGAGCGACAAAAAAAAGCGCTGGAAGGACTCGAAAAAGTAGCGCTGGCGGTAACTAAAGTCGCACTGCCGGTATCTAGCGATAATTTAGCTCAGGCAAAACTGGATTTACATATCATCGATGATTTGAGAAGACAGTACCACGATAAGAAAGTCAGTTTGTGGCAAAGATTTTACGAAATGTTTTTTGGGGTAGACGAGAGTAATCAAGAGATAATATTACTGCCGTAACAGTCTGTTGCACTCGAGGTACTTTACAGGCAGACGCTTTTTACCAACCTATGACACTGAATTTATAAAAAATCACAGTGTCATCAATGCTTATATGCTTAGTAGGCGGCAGTTACCGAAAACTCAACCAGCAAGTCTGGTCTTGCCATGCGCGCTTCGACACAGGCCCGAGCTGGCTTTTCAAAATCTGCAACCCATGCATCCCACACCGCATTCATCGCCGCAAAATCTTTCATATCGCGAATGTAAATAGTGACCGATAATAGCTGGTTTCTGCCACTGCCCGCCTGCTGCAACAAATCCTCTACCTTAATCAAGCACCGCTGAGTTTGCTCAGTGATATCCCACTGGGGATCGCACGCCGTTTGCCCACAGAGGTACACGGTGTGGTTGTGCTTTACTATACGACTCATACGCTCCGTAGAATCAATCCGCTCGATACTCATCGTCGCTCCTCAACTAGCTTGGTTTAATGATTGATTAAGCTGACTTTCTAACTTAGTCATCCGCACTTCAAGCGCCTCAACTTTTTGCCGAGTTCTGCTCAACACAGCGGCCTGCGCATCGAACTCATCGCGAGTCACTAAGTCTAATTTTGCCAGCGCGCTTTGCAATAAAGCTTTAACTTGTTCTTGGCCCGGCAACTCTGCGCCTTTAGGCAAGTTTTTAACGAGCGCCGAAAATTGCTGTGACAAGCCATCTATGAATTTTTCATTCATCGGAGTGGTCCTTTATTAATCAAAGAGATAATCGCGGCAGTATACCATTAAAGATCGCTTATTTCGCTTCTCCGATGCCAAGCTGTATTTAGAACAGAGATTGCAGTGGAGACTAGCGAGGTTTAGCGTTAATTTACGCTGAATATCGCTAGACCTCAACAGCTTATCCCCAAAAACCTCCTGATACAGCAATGCACCACAACAGTGCTTAATCGATTTAAGCTATCTCTAGAACAGTGCAAATATATACAGCTCATGTAACTTCTCAATAACACGGGGCAATCTACTATAGCTTACGCCAATTAAAGCCCTAGTCAGCGGCTACTTCTCGACGAATTAATTCTGCCAATGGGGGGATATCCCCAATCCCAGAATTTCTATCCAATATATAGTCCCAAAATGACACACCAAGCTTTCGACAAGTCTTTTTTAGACTGGAAAATGTATCTCGGCACTCTCTTCCAACATCACTGCAGTACCTCCACTGATCTTTCTCTTTTTACGAAATCCCTGATATCTGTTTCACTACCATTGGTATGTAAGGGAATTTCAGGACGTGCTAATACTCGCAGTAATTTCGCTTTGTTTTTGTAGATCCGCTTGAGCAATTGGTTTAAAGACTCATAACGTGTTCGCTGCGTAAAAATCTCGTCAAAAAAAGTCTCCAGCGCGGCTTTCTGATCGGAACCTGGCTGGACTTTATACGTTTTTAGGCCTCGATTATAAATCCCAAATTTCACCGCGTACTTTCGCTATATCCTCTCGGTGCCATTCGTTTAACGGCAGCATTGTGTGTACCAAACGCTCAGTATGAATCCAGCACAATGCGTGCTGCAGAATATTGAACTGACCCGCCCCGTCACTGAGTATGACTAAGTTCTGGCACCGGTTTTGATGCTGCACATTACCAAGTAAAGCGCCTTCCGTCGCAATACGACGGTGGCGCGCCGAGTTGATTCCCTGCTCATCAAGATGCTCCTCCCAACGCAGGGCATTAGCAAAATGCGACAAGCCACTCTCTAAGAGAAGCTTTAGTGGGACATGCGGTAATTTTTGATCTACCCAGTAAGACTCAGCGTGATGATTAATACGATAACTTTTATCCCCCGCACAGAGCAATTCCAAAAAATTAACCCTACTCTTAGAGCCTGTCGATTCAAACCAAGCAAAATACTCGTTGCCTATTTGAGTGACATAACCGTTGACCCCTTTATGGCGAGCACCTGAATCGTCAACAGTGACATAATCGGACAAAGCTAAACCCGCTTTTAAAATGTCGTTCTTTTCCTGATGAAATTGAGATTTTCCCTCGGATAAAAGGCGATTGATTTGACCGGCGGAGATATCAATCCCCCATTCTCGCAGTTGCTCTAGCAATAGAGGTTGGGTGACATGACAGTGATGGTGTTGATAAAGGACATAGCTGAGTAAATAAGGACCGTAATGCAGCCCGTTCAATTCTTTAGGTAATTTAGCGGTGAGGGTTTGGCCGTCTGGTGTGACATAACGGGCGAGACGATAACGGGTGTTTTTTGTGCCAATGACCAACTCCTGAACAATAAAATCCCGGTATCCTTTAAAGCGAGCTCCTGGAGGGATACCGTCTTGCGGTTGAACCACTTGATCGTCATGGATAGTTAGATTCACATTTTTAGAGCGTTTCTTTGAGCCTGGCCGCTTTTTGTTTTCTGTCGATACTGAATCATCGCCCGTCGATTTATCTGTTTCTTTGTCCAAGTTACTTGGTTTGAAAGTGGGCCGTTTTTTCTGCTTTTTTAGTACGCGCACTTCATCTTTGAGCAGCTCGATCTCTTCGGCTTGCTGCTGAATACTTTGAAAGCATTGCTCTACTATCAGTAGTAAGCTTTTGACTACCGGAGTTTGTTCACTTTCTGGAATATCAGGTAAAGTAGGGAGTTTTTTCAAAGGTTTAAGTCATAGCAGCGAATGATAAGGTTATCTTACCATGGCTTTTTTAGGT
>ASZJ01000070.1 GCA_000416275.1 Osedax symbiont Rs1 | reverse complement strand
TGACGTTCTGCCCCGAGTTATTGAGAAGTTACCAGCTCATCTGGTAACTACATGATTTAAATATCAACTTTTTTATTGGCATAGTATTCGCAATAGCTCATTCACATTCTAAATATCACTGGAGATCATTATGGAGCCGATCGTTAGCAACTTAAATGCTGACCTTATTCAACTAAAGTATGCTTTGGATACTTTTTATTTTTTAATCTGCGGCGCGTTAATCATGTGGATGGCCGCGGGTTTTACCATGCTGGAAGCAGGATTAGTTAGGGCAAAAAACACCACTGAAATCCTCACCAAAAATATATCTCTATACGCAATTGCCTGTACTTTATATCTGCTCTGCGGATACCAAATAATGTACAGCTCTGCCGGGGGCGGCATAATCCCAAATTTTGCTTTTTTAATTGGCGTTGAACATCAGCTAGAAACTGTATTAACGGCCAGCGAAGACGCACCATACTACTCTCAGAGAGCGGATTTCTTTTTCCAAGTAGTGTTTGTGGCCACAGCGATGTCAATTGTCTCGGGAGCGGTGGCTGAAAGAATGAAATTAACGGCTTTCCTGCTATTTTGTGTAGTGATGACTGGCTTCATCTATCCCGTTAGCGGCTACTGGACTTGGGGAGGAGGTTTTTTAAGTAGCGCTGGTTTTTCAGACTTTGCCGGCTCTGGAATAGTACATATGGCTGGCGCCTCCGCAGCTTTAGCGGGGGTACTACTGTTGGGACCACGCCGCGGGAAATATGCTCAAGACGGCAAGATCAACGCTATACCTGGCGCCAACTTACCTCTGGCAACGCTGGGAACCTTTATTTTGTGGTTTGGTTGGTTTGGCTTCAACGCCGGCTCAGAACTTAAACTTTCAGACGTCGGCGAGGCAAACGCAGTCGCACAAATATTTGTCAATACCAATGCCGCCGCTGCCGGTGGGGTTATCGCAGCCCTGCTCAGCGCCAAGCTACTCTTTAATAAAACTGATTTAACTATGGTGCTTAACGGCGCTCTGGCGGGGCTAGTCGCGATTACTGCCGACCCGCTCTCCCCTAGTGCTTTGCACTCGTCAATCATCGGTGCAATCGCCGGCGTGCTAGTGGTAGGATCGATTTTAGCCTTAGACAAACTACGCATTGATGATCCTGTAGGCGCTATTTCAGTCCATGGTGTCGTCGGTATTTGGGGGCTGCTTGCAGTACCTTTAAACAATGCCGACGCCTCTTTCAGCGCTCAATTATATGGCATAGCGGTTATTTTTAGCTGGTGCTTTGTTGCAAGCTTAGTCACTTGGAAAGCGCTACAGTTAACTTTGGGGATACGCGTCAGTGCAGAGGAGGAGTTCCTAGGCAGCGACATTGTTGAATGTGGCATGGACGCCTACCCTGAATTCAAGCGTTGATTAATTGACTCAATCAAAGACTGCTTGCACGCTCTGGCAACCTTCTTAAGCGGTTACTGCAGGCACTTTTAAGTACGACCTTGGTCGCATAATGTAATAATTTATTGGATCACTAGCTGTGTTTACTAGCTAAAGTCAGTATACTTAGGCCGCTGTAAATAGCGTGATTGCTTAAAAACACGCATTTAGAGCACCCAGATTAGTGATCCGATCTAACGAAGGAGAGAGACATGAAGTTAGTCACTGCTGTGATTAAACCGTTCAAACTTGACGATGTACGTGAAGCACTTTCAGAGATTGGTATCCAAGGTATCACCGTAACAGAAGTAAAAGGTTTCGGCCGTCAAAAGGGCCACACCGAACTGTATCGAGGCGCAGAATATGTGGTCGATTTTTTACCTAAGGTTAAACTCGAAGTAGCCATCGACGACAATATGCTCGATCAAGTGATAGAAGCGATTACGGTCACTGCCAATACTGGGAAAATTGGTGATGGTAAAATTTTCGTCTCAGCACTTGAGCAAATCATCCGCATTCGCACCGGCGAGACAGGCCCTGACGCAATTTAGCGCACCGCCAGACTTGTTAGCGACCATCTAGTCTATCATCAGCGACGGATTAGATGGATATTACAGTTCTACTTACCTACTCACCTCGCTCGCTCGCCAACTAAAATTATTTCAAACATAATTTTCTCATCAAGTAGCTATGAGGAATAAAAAGCCTCCCTTTCAGCGCAGCGCTAAACAGCTAACTTCAAAGACAGCATGACCCGTAATCCGTGCGGCTGAATATTTTCAATATGTAAGCTACCCTGCTGCGCCTGCATCGCTTGCCTTGCGATACCTAGCCCTAATCCATGCCCGTCGACATTCGTATCTAACCGATAAAAAGGCTCGCAAAGCCTAGCGAGCTGTTCGTCTGTAACACCTGGTCCGTCATCTTCAATGATAATCTGCAAAGTGCTGTTATCTGCTAGGGCTAATCTAATCTGCACTTTGCTGTGCTCTGCCGTGTGCTTTAAGGTATTGCCTAATATATTGCTGAGCGCTCTCTCCAAGAGAGCTGCTGAGCCTAATACCAGAGAGTTATGCTGCTGAGCAATAGCTAATTCTATCGGTCGCTGGGCATCGCTAAAATGGCTGTCCGCTACTAGTTTTTCGATGATTGGACGGACATCGATTGGCGCATTCACCACAACTTGCTGTTGTAATCTTGCCAGGGTTAACAGCTCATCAATCAGGACATTTAAGCGCTGACACTCCAGTTGGATCCGCCCTATTGCAGGATGACCACTCGCCACTTGTTGTTCGATGATGCCACTGGCAGCTAACAACCTTGCCAGTGGGGCTCGGAGTTCATGGGATACATTTTGCAACAATCGCTGTTGCCCTGTTAAGGTATTTTCAACATATTCAGCCATCTGATTAAACTCTCTGGCAAAATCACCTATTTCATCGCCGCGGCGCTGCAGCTTATCGCCGACTCGCACGCTAAACTCACCACTTTTTAAGCGCTTTAAGTACTGACGCAACTCATTCATCGGCCGCACTACAATGGCGCTGACAATAAAACTGGCGATGGTAGAACTCAACAAAATCAACAGCGCTTGGATAGAAAAAATTAGCCCCTGCCAGCGTGCTAAGCTATTTTTTAACGGCTGCAAATAGTAACTCACCAAATATTCTCGCCCAGCTTCCGAGCGAATTTTAAAACTATTTTCAACTCCTTTAGGTGGTTTTTTCCCACCGAGTATTTTCTGCCCTCGGTCATCAAAAATGGTAATCGCAGGTACGCCTTTGCGATGAGCGAGCCAATTTTGCTGATGATAGCCTTTTGCACGCTGATTTTGCCGCTCGATTTTCTGCCGAAAAGCTCGGCTAGTTTCAAAGCGCTCCAAAAACCGCTCTGCGTGAATTCGTACTTTAAAATCAATTTTTGACTTGATATTTTCTTCTTCAGCCAGCTCCCCAATCACTAACACTGTCACCATCATCACGGCAAAAGTGGACAGCCATAACGACAGGAACACTTTCCAAAACAGGCGATTAAATCTAAACATTACTCAACTCCGCGGGCCCGCTCTGCTGATCCAAGATAAACAAATACCCCTCCCCGCGAACGGTTTTAATTAAGTCTTGATCTTTTATGACCAGCGCTAGTTTTTGCCTAACCCTAGACAAATGTACATCTATAGACCTATCGTAAGCGGTTAGCGGCCGGTGTAAGACTTTTTCAGTCAAGTCACTTTTCGTCACTACCGTACCCGGCGCTAGCATCAATTGGTGCAGCACGTTAAATTCGGTGCTAGTTAAGTCCAGTAGCGTGTCAGCCACTTGTACTTGGCGCAGTGCTGGGCGCAATGTCACTCCCATTAACTGAATATCGTGATTAGCAGTTGCTGTTTTATTGACAGTGGTTGCTCTTCTCAATACCGCGCGGATTCTGGCGAGTAGCTCACGAGGGTTACAAGGTTTTGCCATATAGTCATCGGCGCCCATTTCCAGACCGACAATGCGATCTATATCATCACCTTTACCGGTCAGCATAATCACAGGCAAAGTAATAGCAGGTCGCAACTCCTGCAGTAATTCTAGACCTGACTTGCCGGGCATCATGATATCGAAAATAGCGATATCGAAAGCATTTTTCGCCTTTAAATAAATCAGAGCTTGATCGGCATTATCTGCAATGGTAATACTCAGCCCTTCAAAGATTAAATACTCAGCCAGTAACGCTGTCAGTTCGCGATCGTCATCTACCAGTAATAATTTAATTTTTTGCATAGCTTCCCTATAACCTTAGATTCTATTATTCAGTGTAAAAAAGGATCGAGCCAGCCTGGAGAGCACCGACAATGCCCGCTATTAACTCCAGCCAGCATCTTGCTTAGCGCGACTCCACTGTTAATACTTATTGAGAGGGCGTGCGTGACTTATTTAGAATATCCTTCGCAGTATATCCCGTAAAAACAGCCAGTGGCTGCTATTTACACAACTTTACACAAAAGCAACCCTACTTATCATTTACTTAATGCAAACTTAAATTATCGAAGGCATTCGGCACAACCCACCGCTAATTTAAGGAGTAGAGCTATGCAAAACAACCTTCTAAAACGCCGCACTATCGCGCTTATGACAATCCCTACTATGCTGTTGATTGGCGCATTTAATGTTGCACATGCCGCCAACACCCAGCCGGGTAATTGGCAGCAGTCTAAGCATTATGCTGAAAACCGTGCCGGCAGCCACCACGCCATGAGAGCGACCAAGAAGCTCAATATATTGAGCAAAAAATTAGCTTTAACCGCACAGCAACAGACGCAAATTAAAGTGCTTTTCCAAGCGCAGCGCACAGCTCACAAAGCAGCGGCAGGAGATCAACAACCCCTCCACCAAGCTCTGCGCAATTTAGATCTAAAAGCAGCTGATTATGCACAAAAGCTGGCACAAGTGAAACAGCAAGCTGCACTCGCTGCCAATCAAAAAATCGATGCCATGCTGGCAATGCAGCAGAGCATGAAGAAGATACTAACTGCGGAACAATTACTAAAGATGCAAGAAATGCGCGCGGCAGGGAAAAGCCGTAGAGGTATGCTGCACGGCCTAACTTTGAACAAATAAGGCGATCGCGCTCTCTATCTAGCTTGAAAATTGCACTGCAGTCAGGAGCCCGTCGGACTCCTAGCGCGATTATCTCGCACAAACTGCAGGGTGGTCTATCTGTCTATATTACCTATTTATAATTTCCGGTCCCATAATGCTGTACGGCAAGGCGGTAGATAACCAGGGCACATAAGTGACGATAATCAAAAACAACATCAGCACCAACATAAAGGGAGTGGCCGCTTTCACGACTTTAGACAAACTCATGCCGGTTATTGCCGATGTGACGAATAGATTGAGACCAATTGGCGGCGTGATCATCCCTATTTCCATATTGACCACCATGATAATTCCCAAGTGAATTGGATCAATTCCCAGCTGCATTGCGATCGGGAAAACAATCGGTGCGACGATCAACAGCAAACCAGACGGCTCCATAAACTGACCGCCAAGCAACAGCAGTATGTTGACTGCGATCAAGAATGTAAACCAGTTAAACCCTACTCCTAGCATCCACTCGGTGACCATCTGCGGAATCCGCTCCTCTGAAAGCGTGTGCGCAAACAGCAGTGCATTAGCAATGATAAACATCAGCATTAACGTCGTCTTAGTTCCCGCTAACATAACCTCCCGAGTTTCTTTGCTGTACAGCGCTGGGAAGAACAATTTGACTAGCAATAGTAAGTTACGTCCCCATATGACCAATCCTGCGCCAACAAACTGCATAGCAGTGCTATCCAATTTACGGCCGCGTTTATAAATATAGAAGACAGTCAATAGCAGACTGAATCCCCCGCCCCATTGCGCGCGACTTGCAGCGGTGACTGTCTGGGAATCTGCCGTGGCAAAAAATGACATTATCATCCACACCATAAAAAATGATAAGCCGTAAACTAAGCCATTAAAGCCAACTCTAGCGGTAGCTGAATCGGTGTCACTGACCCAGCGAATCCCTTTTAAAGGCCCCATGTCTCGATAGACAAACAGCGCGATGAAAATGGAATACAGAGCTGCCACTGCCGCGGCTTCGGTTGGCGTAAATGCACCGCCATAAATGCCGCCCATAATAATCACGATTAGGAACAGCCCCCAGCCCGCCTCCTTGCCACCTTTAACGATAGCGCCGAAGCCCTTCCACTCTTCCGAGGGCAGGTTTTTGATCCTCGCAACCACGTAAATAGCCAACATCAACATCGTTCCTGCCAGCAATCCAGGAATGACCCCAGCTAAGAACATCCGCCCAACTGAAACTTCAGTCGCGGATGCGTACACCACCATGACGATAGATGGCGGGATTAAAATACCTAAAGTACCGGCGTTGGCGATGATACCCGAGGCAAATTCTTTCGAGTAACCCACTTGACGCATTCCCACAATAGCGATGCTACCGATGGCAACGACAGTCGCGGGAGAGGATCCGGATAGCGCTGCAAACATCATACAGGCTAATACCGAAGCCATTGCCAAGCCTCCTCTAAAGTGCCCAACACAGGCAATTGCAAAATTGATCAAACGTTTCGCAACACCTCCCGTCGACATAAAGGATGATGCCAATATAAAGAAAGGTATCGCTAATAAAGTGTAGTGCTGGCCGGCTCCAAATAGCGAGATAGCCACTGACGTTAGCTTAGCATCAGAAAAGAAGGTAATAAAAAGTATTGAAGATAGCCCTAAAGAAATACCTACTGGCATCCCGACAAAGAGCAAAGCTAATACTAGCCCAAATAAAATGAGTGGTTCCACGGTGTTATTTCCTCAACTTTCAGACTGCATACTCAGTCTTGAATCTAGGTTGAATATAATCCTAAATCAGTGGCTTCACTGCGTCACATAGCGCAAGTTCTTGATTGTACAGCGGTTAGAAAAACAGCCACTGAACCTATAGGTGCAGTTAGGATTTTTCAATTCCACTGTAAAACCAATATCTTACACTCTGCCTTCACTTTGAAGTCACGGATTCAGGATAGTTTTAATCAAAGACGAATCAACATTGTTATCAACTATTGTGCTGTGCAATTATGAGACATCTGCCACTAGTCTTTGATAATGCCTTTATTTTCTTCGACCAGCTCTTGGCCCTCATGGCCACTAATCAACATGCGCCGCTTGCCAGTGTAAATATCGATAAATGCCTGCCCTGATCGATACACTAAGAGCGCCAAACTAATCGGCAAAATAACCAGCACCAACCAGCGGTGTACTCTTGGTTGAAGCCCAAAAAGCTGCTGCATAAATTCAGGATAGCGAAGCTCTTCTGAACCGATCCCAATTTTGAACATCTTGGCCCAATATTCGATAGCACCACCACGCACGTCAACACCCAGCAAATGTAACCAGGTTGAATCGAGTAAAATTAAGCCGTAAAACATACTTCCTAAAGCTCCGATCAAAGCCATAATTCGAGTGACTGGCTTGGAGACCGCATTGAGAATGATATCCACACCTATATGCACACCATTTTTAATTCCGTAACTCATACCTAGTAAGATCAGCCATGAAAAAGCCAAGGTATTAAATTCAAGTGCTGCAGCCCAACCGCTGTTAAACCCGTAACGAGCGACCACTTGACCGAACGAAACCAGCATAATCGCCGTAATAATAATCACTAATATATTTTCTTCTATCGCATCCACCATTTCTGGCCATTTGCGCTCACATAGCCAAATGCCAATAATTAAGATGATGAGATAAATATGAGGCCAATAAGCCATGTGAAAAACTCCTGTTGAACCTAATCTTCAACCGTAAAAAAAGCACCATCATTTGATGAAGCCATTGCTGTAGAAAAATAATTGAGCCTGTGGATTGGAGCATCCGCAGATAGAACCGAGAATATTACCTGAGAGCGCTAATCGACTAGCCCTGATAAAGCTCGCTACTCATACCTAAAATATGGACCTAGAAGACAGCCTAGAATATGACCGAGGACAGCTCTCGCTTCGAGTGCTGTCCTCGGTCAAGCTCCTTGCAGATAACGGCACCTGAGCCACTTATCGGCAAATTGCTGGGGTTATATTTGCAAAGTGATTATGCACCCGCTGCCGTTTTAATTAACTCAGCGCCAATATCATTTTCAAATTTCTTCCAAACAGGCTTCATTGCCTCAACCCATTTAGCACGCTGTTCGGCAGTTAAGACATTGATTTTACCACCAGATTTTAAGATATTTGCACGGTTGCTAAGCTCTTTCGCCTTAACATTTTGGTTCGCGGTCTGCGTCACTTCATTGGCTATTTTTAAGAACTGCGCTCGTACTTCAGGAGTTAGCCCATCTAAAAATTCTGACGAAGTCATGAATAAATAAGCGAGCAACTGATGACTAGTTTCAGTGACACTGTCCTGAACTTCAAAAAACTTTTTAGTGTAAATGTTCGACCAAGTATTCTCTTGTCCATCGACAACTCCGGTTTGCAGAGCGCCGTAAACTTCTTTAAACGCCATTGGCTGTGGAGACCCACCCATTGCTGCAATCATCGCCTTGGCAACATCTGAAGACTGAACTCGAAATTTCAAGCCCTTTGCATCTGTCGGTAAAGCAAGTGCTTTGTTAGCGGAGAAATATTTCATCCCTGACATCCAATAACCCAAACCGACGAAGCCCACATTGTTCATCGCATTCAACAAGTCTTTACCGGCATCCGAGTTAGTGAAACGGATTGCGGCATCCATATCTTTAAACATGAAAGGCAAATCAAATACACCGTATTTTCTGGTGTAAGAACCAAACTTAGAAAGTGAAGGAGCTAATATTTGCACATCACCTAAAAGCAGCGCTTCAAGCTCTTTAGAATCACCAAATAAAGTAGAGCTCGGGAAAACTTCGATACAGAGTTTACCGTTCATCTCCTTGTTAACTCGATCCGCCAATGCGTTAGCCGCAACCACTTTAGGGTGAGTTGTACCGCCGGTTACGTGGCTCAATTTAGCGACCACTTCTCCCGGATCACATTCAGAGGCAAATGCACTCGAGACACTTAAAGCAAGGGCGATAGCTGTTGGGCGGATATTTTTCTTAATCAAACTCCATCAAGAGCTTGCGCTATGTGGTGCAGTGAAGTCACTGATTCAGGTAAATGTTTAACTTCAGGTTTAGATATTAGTGGAGTAACTAAAGCAGGAACGATGCCAAATAGTATAAATATATTTTAGTAGATTGTTTTTAAAGGAGTAATAATTAATGGACGATTTCAGATGAGCGATTTAAGCTAAAAACCTGAGCTAAAAGGGTAATATTTACTCAAAAATAAATAACTTTTGGGGGCGATCCCACCCAAAATAAGCAGCGACTAATAGTTAAACTGCACCAGCATAGGCGCAACGGTTAGAGGCCGGGGATGCACCAGAAGCAGCTAGCCGAAGATGTATAAGTGTGCAGAGGGCCCTAATTTCCGACCATAAACGGGCAGCCTATACGGACTAACAGTCGATATATGAGCACAGAGATAGAGTTTTAGCCAATTTTTTAGAGCGATTAATTTCACCTTTTTTGCGCATTTTATTAATAAGTTTTTTTAACACTGGCTGTAGTTTACCCCGGCTCATACCAGACTTAATCTGCCGGTGATAAAGAATTTTAAGTAGCACTATATCTAATCCAGTAAGTCCGTCATTAAAAGAGTGGTCATTGAAAATAGACGGATATACTTCATCTGAATCTCTAGGTAAACCTAGCACTTGAGTAAGCTCTTCGACAATACAGGAGACTAATTTAGCATGCATTCTCGCTTGATCTACCGGTATGTAGACCACAGCACTGTGGATACTGCCACTGTGATTAGCGCGCATCGTTGCCATGCAAACTGAATTGCGCAAATACTTAACCGAATTTCTCCCGGACACTGACTTAACCAGTGCCGGTAACTTTTTCTGGGAGGTGAAATAGTAGCGAATATTAGCCTTTCGTCTATTGCTAACCCGCTTAATGTCCAGCTTGGTGATTTTCTGCAAATCGCTAATATGAGCATCTAACAGCTCATCATGGAGTTGCGAATCTTTGACTTGGTGCTCTACATAGATGCGGATCGGCTTATCCCACTTGCGCACTTTTAGTGCTGAATTTCCATATTCACTGCCCAGGGCGACCTCATTAAAGCTGTGCATAATAAAGGCGGTTTTTTGCCAGTCGTGAGTGGCGGCTAACAGCTTAACGGGGCACAGCAAACATACCGTCAGTAAAATTAAAAGCTTAAAAAATAAACAATTTGTAACTCCTGAACCGCTAGATTTAGCAGCTATTGACGTTACTAACCTCCCCTCTATTTTCGCCACTCTATCCTCGATCGTCATTTTTCTATCGACATCGCCCCCGGTTATTGCTTTCTCATACGAGTGTACTACTCTTATCATTCAGACATCTCTTATTCGTCGATTCACGATTTATCACTATAAATCAGTTTAACCACACTGGATATTCTTATATATTTTGCCGCATGCTCCAGTCGCTTATAGGCAACTTTTTACGATTATCAGAAACTTAATTTCCTATGCTGGGGATGTTTCTTTTACTAAAATAATGGAGTCAAAAATACCACTATATATTCCTATTTAACGGCCTTTAAGCTTTTATAAAAACAGCTCTATGTTAAGATCTTCTGCTCTTCATTAGTACTATAATTGCTCCCGGTGGAGTCCCCTTAATTTTTTGACCAAACGTAAGGCATAAGTCCAACATGAGTAACGCTACATCTTTAGATAAAAGCAAAATCAAAATTTTATTATTAGAAGGCGTGCACCAGAGCGCTGTAGACTCTCTCAATGCCAACGGCTACTCGAACATTGAGTACCATACAGGCTCCCTATCCGAAGCAGAATTATTAAGTAAAGTCGGTGATGTACACTTTATCGGGATTCGCTCAAGAACCCAACTAAATGAGACAGTATTCGAGGCCGCTAAAAAACTCTTAGCAGTTGGCTGCTTTTGTATTGGCACCAACCAAGTCGACCTAACCGCCGCGACCAACCGAGCTATTGCAGTGTTTAATGCACCTTTTTCGAATACTCGATCCGTGGCCGAACTTGTGATTGCCGAATCGATTATTTTACTGCGCGGCATCGCTGAAAAGAATGCCAAAGCGCATCGCGGCATCTGGCAGAAATCAGCAAAAGACTCTTATGAAATTAGAAATAAGACCTTAGGTATTGTCGGTTATGGCAGCATCGGCTCACAGCTGAGCGTGATGGCAGAATCCATGGGGATGAGCGTTTTATTCTACGATGTAGTCGGAAAATTACCCTTAGGCAATGCTAAACAAGTCAATAGCTTGTCTGAACTATTAAGCAGAAGCGACATTGTCACTCTGCATGTTCCAGAAGTCAGTGCTACCAAAAATTTGATGTCTAGTTTAGAATTTTCTCAAATGAAGCAGGGAGCTATTTTTATCAACGCAGCGCGCGGTACTGTGGTCGATATTGATGCCTTGTGCACAGCCATAGCGAGCAAACAGTTGGGCGGCGCCGCGATTGACGTCTTCCCGGTTGAGCCGCGCTCAAACAGCGAAGAGTTCATCTCGCCACTTCGCGAGTTTGACAATGTGATACTGACCCCACATGTCGGCGGATCGACGATGGAAGCCCAGCAGAGTATTGGCACTGAAGTGGCGGAAAAACTGGCTAAATACAGTGATAATGGCACTTCTGTCACCTCGGTTAACTTCCCTGAAGTCTCTCTACCAGATCACACTGAAGCTGACGGCGTACACAGATTATTGCACGTTCACCACAATATTCCCGGGGTTCTCAGCAAGATCAACTTAATTTTATCTGAAAACAATATCAACATTTCGGGTCAGCACTTACAGACAAATGAGCAAGTAGGTTACGTGGTTATCGATGTGGATGCAGATTGCTCAGCCATTGCACTAGAAAAACTATCCGCTGTAGAAGGCACTGTTAGAAGCCGCCGACTGTTTTAAGCTATCTTTTCTAGACACCTTCCCCATCACCTTAAACTCAACAGACGAGTTTAAGGTGATGGGGCTATGTTAGCAGCTCTAATATAGCCTTTTTCCCAGCGCCGCTAACACCCCTTCCTAGGCCTTAATCTGTGACCTCCATGCGCTACCTAGCATAAGCTCTTGATCCACTCAGAGGCTACGGATTCAAGTTACAGTTAGCTGAGTATCAAGCCTGGCTAGCGCAAGATCATGTCCAACCGGAACAACCTCGGCTGATCCCGCCACGGCTTTGATTGTATAATGCTCGGCACTCTCGTAAGATTACATCTCATTCGATTTAGACGCGGTGCGCGACTCTAAGTGACAATCTTTCCCAATGTTTAGGTATCTAGTTTGACGTCCTCTAATTTTGTAATTACTCATTTAAATTTTTCCAGCGGTTATCGTGGAGGAGAGCGTCAGACAACACTCTTAATTCAAGAGTTGGCACAGCGCGATGTACACCAGCAATTATTCACTAGGTTAGACTCGGAACTGGCCAGGCGCTGTACAGGTATTAAAAACCTCGAAATCATTAAAATTGATCGACCTTATATACTTTCTTTTGCCAAGTTTAAATCTGCGCAATTACTACATGCCCATGAAACCAAAGGAGTGCAGGTCGCCTTATTGCTCAATAAAATTTACCGAACGCCCTACATTATTACTCGCAGAGTCAATAACAAAATCAAGAATAACGCTTTTACTAAAGCAATGTACCGCCACTCAAGTTATAACGTAGCGCTCTCACATGCGATTAAAGCAGCTATTTTACAAGTCGCCCCCCAGTCCAATATTCCAGTGATCCCCTCGGCGCAAACAGATTTTTCAATCAACCCGGCGCAAGTAGCAAAAATTAAGCAGCGGTTTAAAGGCAAATTGTTGATTGGTAACATCGGCGAACTAGAAAATCGAGACAAAGGTCAATACTACTTAATTGAAGCGATCAAGAAATTGGCGCTGGAGCGCGATGACCTGCATTTTATTTTTCTCGGTAAAGGACCGGATGAGCAAAGCTATCGACAGCAGGCCAAAGGATTAACTAATGTCACTTTTGAAGGCTTTGTCGATAATGTCGGTGACTATATTGCAGCCATGGATTTATTTGTCTTCCCCTCGCTGAACGAAGGGCTCGGCTCTATATTGTTAGATGTAATGAAATTAAAAGTACCAGTGATTGCCTCCAACACTGGCGGAATTCCCGATATAGTCAAAGATCAGCAAACGGGGCTGTTAGTCGAGCCGCAAGATATCGATGGTATACAACAAAGCATTCAACTATTGTTAGCTGACCAGACACTGGCCAGTCAGTTAAGTGAAGCGGCGTATTTGCATACCCTTAATTTTTCTCCAACATCCATGACTGATGCCTACCAAGCTCTTTATCGAACTATCTATACTCAGAGTTTGCACAAATAAGCCCGATACTTGTACCACCAATACATTGCCAATCCAGCAATGACCTAGCCCCTAAACCGCATTTGCAATACAACTATTTTTTGGATTTACCATGAGCCACCCCGAAATCAAGCAAATCTCTTGTGTTATCATCGTTAAAAATGCCGGTCTGACCATCGAGAACACTTTAGCTTCGTTAGTCAATTTTCAAGAAGTGATCTTATATGACAACGGATCGACTGATCAGACCATTGCCATCGCCCAGTCATTTTCGAATGTTAAGCTCGTCTACGGTGAGTTTTTTGGCTTTGGTGAAACCAAGAACAAGGCCGCTGCTTTCGCCACTCAGCCATGGATACTTTCGCTAGATGCCGACGAGACCCTGACGGCTGCATTCATCCAGTCACTGCTAACCATAAAACTAGATAAACAGTGTGTTTACCAAATGCTGCGGACTAATTTCTATAGAGATAGAGAGATCAAATACTGCTGGAAAAAAGAAAAAATTGTCCGCCTCTACCATCGACAAGTAACCAGTTTCAATGCCAATAAAGTCCATGAGTTTGTTATTTCAGAGCATTTAAAGGTGTGCGAACTCTCAGGGTTAGTAAACCACTATCCCTATCATGAAATTTCTGATTTCATGATCAAGAGCGACCGTTACTCTAGCTTATTTGCCGAGGAAAACCTCGGTAAAAAACATTCATCACCAGCCAAAGCACTGCTCAATGCCTGGTTCACCTTTATTAAAAAATATATTATCAAGCGGGGCTTTCTCGATGGCTCGGCGGGACTGATCATCTCCTTTGCCCACATGAGCACCAACTTTTTCAAATATATGAAGTTGTACGAGGCGAACAAAGCGCTGGCCGCTAAAAATAACACTGTAGATAAGCTGTGAGCGAGACTAATGCTTTACCAAACCAGCCGAAAGCTAGTCAGCCATGGTATCTGCATCTTTAATCAGCTGCAACACTTGTGCTCGCCAATACTTCTTTTCATTCACTAAATGATGCTTAGCCCCCACTACCATATACTGCTGACTATTGGGAAACTGCTGGCGAATAGCCTGTAGATTGTAGCGCCAGTCGACTGTGTCATCATCGTCCCCTTGAATGATGGTGATCGGCAGGGAACTGCGCGGCTCAGATAAAAACTTTTCTTGCCACTTGAGCATCGCCCCAACCCAATTTACTGGAATCTTAGCTCCGCTAAAGGGATCTTGATCGGTGATGAAATTTAAGAACCCTCGATCGTGGCTATTAACACTGCTGCCGCGCGGAATATGCTGGAGAAAAGAGCCCAGTAGCCAGTACATTAACTTAACCCTTAGATGTCGATGACTACGCAATAGCGGAGCCAGCAGCAGCCGCTGTTTAATCTGCTGAAAATTTTGTAGCTCCGAATTTAGCGCTTGTTCCATAATCACTGTGGCGCCAGTGCTCTGGCCTATTAATCGCCAATTTTCAGCGGGCGCTATTTCACCTTGCCCGGCATTTTGCGTCCCAGCCAGATGCTCTAAAATCTGCTCTAATTGCACTGCATAGTGGCAGAAATCAGCAATTGCATACTGAGCTCCAGATGAGAGGCCATGGCCTATTTTGTCATAGATCAAAACATCCCAGCCCTGCGCCAACTGATCCTTTATCAAGTGACCAAACAATCCGCTATGATCCATAAAGCCATGCACTATAATACAAGTACCTTTTTTAGCTCGCGGTTCCTGCCGCTCTGCCCTATTCAAATGTTCACCGCAAGCGCTATTCGTTGAAGGTTGACTGAAATGTTGGTAAACCGTCTGTTGATGGTCCTGAATCAGGCAGCCTATCGACACTTGATATTTATCGAGCAGCTCTGCAAAGCCATAGAATTTATAATATTTTAACCACTGCTCAGTCAATTGATCGCCGCTATTAGTCTGCGGTAGAGCATCGAGTAAGCTTTTAACTGAAAAAATCATAAACTTGTCCTATATGGCGGTTTTTTTACTGGTATCTTGCGCCAAATACCGCAATTATATAGCGAGACTTCTGCATAACTTATCCAGAAGGTATGATAACTGCGCTCGGCAATACAGCGTTAAAAACCGGATCAATATGCTCATTTACACCAGTTACACCCATAAAGAAGGGCACACTGTACCCAAAGTGAGGGGCATACTAACTCCGCTATCTCGCCGCTTTTTGCCTTTTCTTACCTGCGCTCGCAACGTTATGCAGAGCTCTCATAGTTTTAGGCTGATCATCGTGTTGTTAATCTACAGGATATTTATTTCATGAGAATCCCGCTAGTCCTGCTCTGCTATTTATTACTACTTATTTCATCGACAGTCTTCGCAGAAGCGACTACTAATACTGCATTGCAAAGCGCCCAGCGTCAATTGCAGCAATTAGATCCGAAAGATGAGGGGGATAAAGCACTTCGAGAGATCTACCTGCAAGTGGTGGATACTTATTCACAAATTGATTCGATGCACTCGCAAATTAGCTCATTTAAAGACAGCTTACAGTCACTGCCGAAGAGTATTAGCCAATTAAAAAAACAACTTGCTCAAGAGCTGCCAGCAAAAGCCCTAGCCCCTATCAAAAGTCAGCCTCTACCGGCATTCGAACGAGATTTAACGCAGTTGCAGGCCACTCGGTTAGAGCTGCAGCGCAATCGAGATAAAATTGAAAATGAAATTAATAGCTACGATCAAAAGCCGATTCAGTTAAGACAAACCTTAACTGAATTAAAAAAAGCCACCGACTACCCGCAGAACAGCTCTCCGACCCAAGCGCAAAGACTATTAAATGAAGCACGGTTTTCTTACAATAACTTAAAGAGACAAGCGATCAACTTAGAGCTGCTGTTTATCCCACTCCAAAGTAAATTTGATCGATTGAAGCTCAACTGGACCGAGGCTGAACTAAAAAGATTAAGTGCCAAAATTCGCCTATATCAAGATGAGATACAACAGCTGCGACAAGTGGCAGCCGATAAATTACTGACTGATACCGCACCCGCCAACCGACAAAAAAACAACCCGCCGGCAATTACTGCCTTAATCAAAAAAAACAAGCAGCTCAGTGAAAAACTGCGCAGTATTGTCGCCAGTGCAACCACCAGCATTACCCGATTGCGAATTTTAGAGCAGCAGTATTCTCTAATTCAGCAAAGTTACAAAGTAATTCAACAACAGCTATTACTCAGTGAAAATAGCTATGGTGTAGATTTGAGAAGGTTTAGCCAACGTTTTTCTACACCGCAAATCAGCAGCCAAACCAATGTTCAAATCTCTAAAATCCGTCTAAATAATATAGAGCTAAACCAACTTAAACTGGATATGGCAATTGCCCCACCCGATACAAGTGCCTGGACTACAGACTCGATTGAAGATTTGCAAGGCCTGCAAGCTAGCCACTTAGAGCTAATCGATAATTTACACAACGCCTACAGCCGCGAACTGGATGGGCTCTCTAAAATGCTCACCTTAGAGTCGCAAATCAAACAACAATATAAGCAGGGCGAGCTACTGCTCACCGAGTATTTGATTTGGCTGCCCTCTGTGCCAGCCATCGATTTTTCATGGCCTCGACAACTGATAGACGGCACTCAAGAACAATTAGTTAGAGCTGAAAAAAACTTTAATGCGCTGCAAATAAAACCCTTTCAGCAGTGGGCGCGCTGGCTAGTCATCTACGTGATTATTAGCGCCTTGATGCTGCTGTTACTTAAATACCAATATCAGCACGAAAAAATCTGGTCGAGACAAGTCGGTAACGTCATCAACGACCGTTTTAGTCGTAGCGTTAGGCTGGTCTTTTTAGCGCCAATAGTCTGCCTTCCTCCGCCTTTATTGGTGTATTTGTTTTTGCATGAAATAGTCACCGGCATCAGTAGTGACACCCAACAAATTAACGACATTTTCTGTCTCTCTCTGTGGCTGTATTTAACCTTTATGTGCTGGCTGAGGCGTCCGTACGGGCTACTGATAAGTCACCTAGATGTCCCTGAAGATTTTTGTGTCAAGTTGAAAAAAATATTCATGCCCTGCTATGTTTTGGCAACCCCTACCGTCTGGCTGCTAATCTATTTTGACCACACTCCCGCTCAGGATCTACACGCGGGCATAGTGCGCTTGTTATTTATTGTCACCGCACTGCTCGCCGGCTGTTTTTGGGGCGCTTTGTGGAAAGTATCTCCCCATGTTAATCCGCACGCAAAGAAAATAAGTTGGTGGCAACAATCAAAGCTGTGGCTCATTTCTTTGATCGCTGTGCACTGCCTCTTAGTCATTGCCGGGTTGTTTGGTTATTTATTTGGCGGCTTGATTGTGATGTTCATTTTGCTGGCGGTCACTTTAGTGTTATCGACGGTGTTTTTAATCTATCGCCTTGGGGTGCGCTGGCTATTAATTGCCGAGCGGCGCATTTCATTCGATAAAGTAAGGGCCAGACGCAGCGAAATCCTAGCCGCCAGAGAAAAAAATGAAGAGATGCCGATTCTCGAAGAAAACTACCTAGGTCAAAAATCGGTCTCTGAGCAGGGCTCGGTCATACTCAAAGCGCTCTGTATCGGGCTGCTCTTTGTTGGCTTATATCTATTGGTAAAGAACTTCTTACCTTCACTAGATGTACTAGACAAAGTAATACTGTGGAGCAATGACGTCACTACCGCCAGTGGGGTCATCTCTGAAAGTATCAGCTTGCGAAGCGTGATTACTAGCGGCTTTGTCATCGGTCTAACCATACTAGCGGCGTACAACCTACCCGGCTTGTTTGAACTGCTGATTTTGCGACATATTAATTTAACCCCGGGCACCTGCTATGCCATCACCACCATTACCCGCTACTTGCTGATACTCATCTGTTTTCTGGCAGCCAGTAGCCAAATTGGCGTGGAGTGGGCCAAACTGCAATGGCTAATTGCCGCAATGGGCGTCGGCTTGGGCTTTGGTTTACAAGAAATTGTCGCCAACTTTGTCTCGGGGATCATTATTCTGTTCGAAAAACCGGTCCGCATCGGCGACACCGTTACCATTAGCGGACTTACCGGCACAGTCACGAAAATAAAAATTCGCGCCACCACGATTGTAGATTGGGACAGAAAAGAAGTGATCATTCCCAATAAAACCTTTATCACCGACCAGTTAATCAACTGGTCACTGTCCGACGCTATCACTCGGGTGATTTTAAAAGTGGGGGTTGCACACGGCTCAGATACTCAGCTAATCCACAAGCTGATCAAAGAAATCAGCCACGCAAACCCGCGGGTGCTGGACAGCCCAGCGCCTGAAGTAATTTTCATGGCCTTAGGTCACAGCACTTTAGATTTTGAACTCCGCTATTTTGTCGATAACGTCGGCAATCGAAACTCATCTATCAATGAACTAAACCAACAGATAGATCAGCTATTTAAAGAGCGTGGTATCACCATTGCCCTACCGCAAATGGACGTACACTTGCATCCGGCCAGGGCGTTGATGAAATGATAAAGAGTGCCAACAGGAGCTGGCAACAGCCTCTGGACTCTTGGGCAATACCAGCAGCCGCACTCACTATGCGACCAAAGTGTAATACGCAAAAATGGAAATTATTTTCATTTTTGCTATTATGACTAATAATTTCATTTAATTTAGGTAATATCATGAGTCTTCACACTAGCATTGGTAGTCTAAAAGTATCGACCGAGCTATATAATTTCATCAATACCGAAGCCATCCCCGGCACCGGTTTAGAGGTTGATAAATTTTGGCGCGAATGTGAGCAGCTGATCGATGATTTAATGCCTAAAAATGCCGCGCTACTGGCAGAGAGAGTGCGGATCCAAGCACAGATAGATCAATGGCATATAGCCAACCGGGAGAGCGGTTTTGACTTCATAGCCTACAAGTGTTTTTTGCAAGAGATTGACTATCTGTTACCAGAAGGTGCAGATTTTGCCATCAGCTCAACTAATGTCGATCCTGAAATGACAATTTCCGCTGGCCCGCAATTAGTGGTTCCAGTGATGAATGCTCGCTTTGCCCTGAATGCAGTCAATGCGCGCTGGGGCAGTTTGTACGATGCGCTATACGGTACCGACGTGATAGACGATCAAGACGATTGTGCAGCGGGTAGCGAATACAACCCGCGCCGAGGGCAAAAGACCATCGCTTATGCCAGAGCTTTCCTCGATCAAGCTCTGCCGTTAACTCAAGGCAGCCACAAAGATGCACTCAGCTACCGCATTGTCGACCGACAACTATTAGTCGAACTTAAAGAGCAAACTGCCACGCTGCAACATCCGGCACAGCTGATCGCCTACAACGGAGACCCCAGTGCCCCAAGCGGAATTTTGTGTCGCCAGCACGGACTACATTTCGAAATACAAATCGACGCTGAGAATTTTATCGGTAAAACGGATGCCGCGGGAATTAAGGACATTTTAATCGAATCGGCTCTCTCCACCATTATGGACTGCGAAGATTCAGTCGCAGCGGTAGATGGCGCGGATAAAGTAACTATTTATCGCAATTGGCTAGGGCTGATGAAAGGCAACTTGACCGAGCAAATCACTAAAAACGGTCACACTTTTACTCGATCAATGAACCCGGATCGCACTTATACTGATCTTGATCAACAGCGCATCAGCCTCAAGGGACGCAGCTTACTGTTCGTCCGCAACGTCGGCCACTTGATGACCAATCCTGCCATTTTAAATCGCGATGACCAGGAAGTACCAGAGGGAATAATGGATGCCATCTTTACCTCTTTGATCTCCATTCACGATTTAAATGGCAGCTCGGCACTCCAGAACTCCAGCACTGGCTCGATGTACATCGTCAAACCAAAAATGCACGGCCCCGAAGAAGTCGCTTTCTCCGATCTGCTTTTTAGCCGCGTCGAAGCGTTACTATGCCTGCCGCGCTACACGATTAAAATGGGGATTATGGACGAGGAGCGACGCACCACCGTCAACTTAAAAGAGTGCATACGCGCGGCCAAAGAGCGAGTTGCCTTTATTAACACCGGCTTCCTCGATAGAACCGGAGATGAAATACATACCTCGATGGAAGCGGGGCCGATGATCCGCAAAAACCAGATGAAGAGCCAGCGTTGGATTGCCGCATATGAAGATTGGAATGTCGACACCGGCCTGTTGTGTGGCCTATCTGGCAAAGCGCAAATAGGTAAAGGTATGTGGGCAATCCCCGATCAGATGGCGAATATGATGGAGACCAAGATTGGCCACCCTCGCGCAGGGGCGAACACCGCCTGGGTTCCCTCCCCGACAGCCGCCACCTTGCACGCTTTACACTACCACCAAGTAGACGTTTTCGCCGAGCAAAAGGTCATCAAGCAGCGCCCGCGCGCCAGTGTTGACGACATTCTAAACATTCCGCTTGAGAACAATCCAAGCTGGAGTGCTCAGGAGATACAGCAAGAGCTCGACAACAACTGCCAGAGCTTGCTCGGCTATGTCGTCCGCTGGGTCGATGCGGGGATTGGCTGTTCAAAAGTGCCTGATATTAACAATGTCGGCTTGATGGAAGATCGAGCAACCTTGCGCATCTCGTCACAACACATGGCCAACTGGTTACATCATGGCATCTGCTCCAAAGAGCAAGTGCTAGCCACATTAAAGAAAATGGCAAAAGTGGTCGATCGACAAAATAGTGCGGATCCCAGCTATCAGGCGATGGCCGATAACTTTGCCACCGGGATTGCCTTTAACGCCGCCTGCGAGTTAGTGTTCGATGGTTGCGCGCAGCCAAGTGGCTATACTGAACCGGTTTTACACCGCAGTCGACTGGCCTTAAAAGCGGCCAGCTAATCGATATTCGACCAAGCTTCCATAAGCAACTTGGTTTCAGCGATTAACACATTAGGGTATTGCCGATAGTCGAAATACGGACTAAAGATACACAGCCCTAATGTTTTATCCTGCCGATAAAACAGCGCTTGACCGGCGGTTGCCAACAGCGGCTCAGTGTCGCTCTGGTAGATACTGGCAAATCGCTGCCAACAGCGCTTGCCAGAAAAAATATGCACATTAGCCACTGTGTTAACTTGCTCAGTAAAGCAAATCTGCTCTTGATGCTGCAGTAAATGCTGATCCCGATACACCCGCCAATCATCAGTGCTGCACAATTTTGCAAAGATGCTCAAAATTTTACGCCAGTGGTTGCCGTTTAAGGCGATTAACTCCGGCACCGCCACTCTCACCTGCTGCCATTCAGGCTGATTATCCAGATAGAGCACTATCTTCGGTTGGCTGCTGCCAATAAAATCTAACAAATTTTCTATCCTCCTCAAGGCAATCCAATTAACCTGAATCCGTGACTTCAAAGTGAATACAGAGTGTAAGATATTGGTTCTACAGTGGAATTGAAAAATCTTAGCTGCACCCGTAGGTTCAGTGGGTATTTTTCTAACCGCTGTGGAATCAAGAGTTTGCGCTATGTGGTGCAGTGAAGTCACTGATTCAGGATTAAGTTACCGGTTTTTGCACGACTGACAGCCAAGATCTGCTAAAATGCGCTCACATTTTATCTTGTACTATCCTCTTTCAAGCCTTGAAGCAGGATTATAACCCACGGTAGCAACATGAACATACAGAGCTTTTCTGACCTCCCATTAACTGACACCATTTTGGCAGATTTAAAATCATTAGGGTACGTCAAACCAACGCCGATCCAATCACAGGCCTTACCAGCAGTGTTTGAAGGGCGCGATATACAGGCGAAAGCTGAAACTGGTAGCGGTAAAACCGCCGCCTTTGGCATTCCTATCGTGGATAGAATTGATTTAGACTTGCAGCAGCCGCAGGCATTAATTATCGCCCCCACCCGGGAACTGTGCAATCAAATCACCAGCGCTATTCGCAACTTCGGGCGCTCCAAATCCAACTTGCGAGTGCTGACCTTATGTGGCGGTACTGCCAAGCACCCGCAGCGCGATAGCTTAAAACAAGGCGTGCACATCATTGTCGGCACCCCCGGGCGCTTAATCGATCATTTGCAAGGCGAGTACTTAGACTTATCGGCGATGCAAACCGTGGTCTTAGATGAGGCAGATAGAATGCTGGACATGGGCTTCGCCCCACAAATTGGTGATATTGTTAGCCACTTCCCAGAGCAGCATCAAACCTTGTTGTTTTCGGCGACGTTTAATCAGCAGGCGCGCGAGCTTGCCAATGCGATTACAGACCAGCCGATCTTTATAGAAGTGGAACCTGAGCAAACCACTGAGAACCTCAAGCAAAAACTCTGCCTTTGCACTAACGAAAACCGCAATCAAACCATTCACAACTTGTTAATTCAAAATGAATTTAGCTCCTGCATCATCTTTTGTAACACCAAAAAAGTCTGCCACCAGCTACGCATCTACCTGCGTAATATGGGCCACGCAGCCCTGACCTTGCACGGTGATTTGGAGCAAAACGAGCGCGAGGACATCCTCGTTCAGTTTGCGCATAATAGCGCCACTATCCTGATAGCGACAGACGTTGCCGCTCGGGGACTAGATATAGAGGCGGTACCGGGGGTGATTAATTACGACGTACCGACCGACCCCGCCACCTATATCCACCGCATTGGTCGAACCGCTCGCGCCGGTCAAACTGGTGTATCCATCACCATGTGCTCAAACCAAGAGACCCACCGTTGGGAGCGGATTTTAGAGCTGCAAGAAACTCAAGTAGCTCCGATCATCAGCCGTGATCCCCAAGGTAAAACGCCAATTTTTGCCCCCTACAAGACTTTATGCATATTAGGTGGTCGCAAGCAAAAACTGCGCGCCGGTGACTTGCTCGGAGCCCTGACCAAAGACGACCAGCTGAGCCGCGATAGCATCGGAAAAATTGATGTTATGCAAACAGTCAGCTATGTCGCCATTCTTAACTCGTACGCCAAAGCGGCGCTGAACCAGCTCCAAAGCGGTCGTATTAAAGGCAAAAAATACCGCGTTAAGCTATTGAACTAATCCAGATAATCGCTGCTCTATCGCTTAATTTTTCCCTGTTAATAATTGCTGATACACTGAACTGGCTTTTCCTACAGAGCCAGTTCACAGCCTGCAGAATGAGCGACGTTATCACCGGACAACTAGGAGTGTAATACAATGTCAGAGATAATTAATGGCACCGTTAAATGGTTCAACGATGATAAAGGCTACGGTTTCATTGCAAGAGAAGAAGGCGCCGATCTCTTTGTGCACTTTCGCTCAATTGTTAGTGATGGCCGCAAAACTCTCACCGAGGGCTAATCGGTCACTTTTGTGCAAATAATCGGTCCAAAAGGTGCACAGGCCGATCAAGTAACGCCCGTGTAACCGAACCTAACTCCACACTGGCGACACGCCGCTCTTTTACAATTCGGTATAGAGCTTAGCCAACTCTGTAGCCAATACCTCAAAGACCCTGCGCACCTACTACTATTGAGCAGTTCACGATGACTGGCCAGCCACGGAAAGCTAATACCTGAACCCGTGACTTCAAAGTGAATATGTTGGTTTTACAGTGGAATTGAATAATCTTAACTGTGCCCATAGGTTCAGTGGGTGTTTTTCTAACCGCAGTAACATCCCAAGCTAAGACAATAGCATCAAGAGCTTGCGTATTGACCATTGATTGGCACGTTGAAACAACGCATCTCTGTTGAATTATTTAGCGACACCAAAGTCAATCACATGTCGATCACCATTATTGCCAAGCTAAAAATTTTAAGCTGCTTACGAAGCTCCTCCGGACCTTACTCGGCCCCAATTCGACCATTATTTCGCTCGGCTTCAGCATCGCAGCAAAAGCCCAGCAATCCGGAATAATCAGTTCTTGCCGATAACTTAATGTCGGGCGAAATCACTCGATTATGCCAGCGTAACAGCACAGACAAAACATCTTGATCATTACGACCTTCCCAGCGAATTAGCCACTACAGTACAAGCTATCAATTTCCCATGCATAAAGTAAATCAAGATGATACCTTTGCATAACTTACCCAGAGGGCATGATAACTGCGCTCGGTAATACGGCGTTAAAAACCGGCTCAACATGCTTATTTACACCGGTAATACCCATAAAGAAGGGCACACTGACTCCGCTATCTACCGGTTTTTTCCTTGTCTTATCTTCGCTCGCAACGATATGCAAAGATCTCAACCTGAATCCGTGACTTCAAAGTGAATACAGAGTGTAAGATATTGGTTCTACGGTGGAATTGAAAAATCTTAGCTGCACCCATAGGTTCAGCGGGTATTTTTCTAACCGCTGTAGAATCAAGAGCTTGCGCTATGTGGCGCAGTGAAGTCACTGATTCAGACTCAAGATAAACAACATTAAATATCTATTAAAACCAAGCCCTCAGCAAAAAAAGTGCTACTTGCTCGGAGATCTGCTGATCTGAAATGCGCTAAAGAACCAAATGACAGCGCCATTAACAACTTGGTGGATTGAGTGTAATCAATCATATTGAAATTTAATCGCACGGTTAACATAAATATGATTTAAAGTTATTGATATTGATATTGATCTTGATCAATTTTCAAGCTAGTATCGTTAAGTCTAGGCTCAATCATATTATAACATCATGAATTATAGGTTTTTTAATTGAATATGATAGCAGATAAAAATAGGCCTCAACACTCTTCCAACATATATCCCAAGATATTACTTATCGATGATGTACAGCTAAATTTGATCGCAGTAGAGACTTTATTAAAACCTTTGCAAGCAGAGATCATCACCGCTAACAATGGTAATTTAGGCTTAGCTAAAGCGCTTGAGCATGATGATATTGCGCTGATATTACTTGATGTTAACATGCCCGAAATGGATGGCTTTGAAGTTGCCAGACTCCTCAATGACATCCAAGAAACTGCCAATATTCCGATTATATTCCTCACCGCTTCGCAACCTAATGAACAACATCAGTTGCAGGCTTATAAAAATGGTGCGGTCGACTACATATTAAAGCCTTTAAATCCCGATGTATTAATTTCTAAAGTTAAAATTTTTATCAACATTTGGACCATGCATTTCAACATGGAGCAAGAAATTGCCCGCCGTATCATCGCCGAGCAGGAAATAGAACATCTCGCCATGCACGACCCTTTGACCCAATTACCTAATCGCTGGCATATTCATGAAAGCATGACTCAAGCGATAAGTAGAGCCAAACGACTAAACGGTAAATTGGCAGTATTGTTTCTTGATTTAGATGGTTTCAAAAAAATAAATGACGAACTGGGACATATAGCCGGCGATTTATTTCTTAAAGAGATTAGCGCACGTTTTAAACGCAATATTCGCAGCTTTGATTTAATCGCTCGCTACGGCGGTGATGAGTTTATTATTGTCTTAACCGACATCGATGACACCCTCAGTTTAACCAACAAATTAACTAAGCTTACCCAGGCGGCGGCAAAAGCTATTTACTGGCACGGCAAGGAAATGCAGGCTGGAGTCAGTATTGGAGTCTCGCTCTATCCAGAACATGGTACTGATAGTGGTTCGCTAATACACTGTGCCGATAATGCGATGTACCAAGCGAAACAAGCGGGGCGCAATACCTTTCGTTTTTATACCCAATCTTTAAACGATGCCCTGCAACGTAAAATCTTACTGGAAACTCATCTGCGTAAGGCGCTAGAATTTGGCGAACTGGAAGTTTATTATCAACCGATAGTAGATACTAATACTGGTGAGGTAATCGGTGCGGAAGCGTTATTGCGTTGGTTCAACAAGCAACTCGGTACTATCGCTCCAGATGAATTTATTAAAATCGCGGAAGATATCGGAATTATTCATCAGCTGGGAATTTGGGTATTGAAAGAAGCTGTTAAAGTAATGCAACTACACCCATTGTTGAGCATAGCAATCAATGTATCCGCCCTGCAATTTAACAATGATCAACTGATCGACGCCATTCAAGACTACCTTGCTAAGGGGGTGATCCAAGCCCGACAAATTGTCGTGGAAATTACCGAGGGAATTCTTTTAGAAAACACTAACCAAGTGCAGCAGCGCTTAGAGTGCATTAAAAACAAAGGGGTACTACTTTCTATTGATGATTTCGGCACTGGTTACTCTGCGTTAAGTTATCTAAAACGCTGTCCAGTGAACCTACTAAAAATTGATCGATCTTTTATTATCGGTGTTCCCGATGACCGAGAAAACGCAACATTGATCAAGGGTATCATCGCCATGGCTCACGCTCTGGGTATGCAAGTAGTGGCGGAAGGTGTAGAGACAGCTGAACAGTGGCTGTTTTTGCGAGAACTAAACTGCAATACCTCTCAGGGCTACCATTTTTCACCACCTTTATCCCTTACCCAGTTTAATCAATATCTAAAGAATTCTTCTAGCGAATCTGCCAGTCTACAATCACAGATACGTATGCCTTCGTAACTTTATTCCGCGAGCTGAACAATGTCTATTAAACGTCTTATAACCAGCATATTTATTGTCATGATACTATTTTGTATACTACTTGCCAGCTTAATATTCAGATTAGAAGTCAACCAACAGAAGCTGCAACAAAGCCACATAAACCGCTATCAATCCTATTTACTCGCCGATGAATTGCGCCAGAGTTCCGACGATCTAACCCGTTTTGCGCGCAGCTATGCAGTCAGTGGCGAGCCGCGATTTAAGCAGTATTATATGGATGTTTTAGCTATTCGCAACGGTGAAAAAGCGCGTCCATTGCAATACCACCGCATTTATTGGGACTTATTGATTGGTGATGAAATTAAACCACGCGCCAATGGCTCTCCAAAGCCACTACTATCACTAATGATGGAAGCCGGATTTTCCGAACCCGAGTTACAGATGCTGGAGATATCTAAGCGCAATTCAGACAGTTTAGTGTTGACTGAATTAAAGGCGATGAACATGTTACAGGAGCCTCACATTGAAGTTAATCAACCATTAGATACCGCAGCTATAGCCAATCACAAAGTAGTTTTAGACGACCTTTTTAGTGTTCACTATCATCAGTTAAAAGCGCAAATAATGCGCCCCGTTGACGAATTTTTCGATTTGCTCGACTCGCGCACCCAAAGTCAAGTGGCTGGTTTTACTAAAATAGATAGCGATATTGTCAATCAACTAATAGCACTGACTATATTTCTTATCATATTTTCGATTCTACTTTGCCTGGCACTGTTTAAATTTGTACTTAGACCGCTCGGCGGGGAACCTGCCGTGATGAATCAAATCGCTCTCAGTATCGCTACGGGGAAATTGGATATACCCTTTAACGATAATGCTATAGGAGTCTATAAATCACTTAAAGAAATGACCTTAAATTTAAAACAGCACAGCACTGAGCGAGAAAATCGTGCCTGGCTGCAAGAGGGGCAAGTGTCTATTGATCAAGTGTTACGCAAGGAACGAAAAGAAGCTAAAATTTCACAACTAGTATTAACCACTCTAGCTAGATATATCGGCGCTTCTGTCGGTAGCCTCTATGTGTGGCGGGAGAACATCTCGGATAACGGCGAGGGCGCACTTATAAGCAGCGCAGTCTTTGCCCACACCCACAACCCAGATCAGCCCAGTCATTATAAATTACACGAGGGACTAGTGGGACAGGCGGCAGCTGAGCTGCAACAAATTATCGTGCAAAGAATACCCAGCGGTTACATGCGCATCCACTCAGCCACTGGCGAGCACCAACCCGTGCAAATTGTATTAATTCCCTTTAGCTATATGGGACGGTTACGCGGCGTGATCGAACTCGCATTTATGCAGACTATTACTCCATTACAAACTAAGCTATTAGAATCATTACGCGAGAGCATCGGCATTACTTTTGAAAACATTAGTGCCAGAAATAACTTACACGATGCTTTAGAAGAAGCGCAAAACCTCTCGGAAGAGCTGCAAACGCAGCAGGAAGAACTGCGGGTGAGCAATGAATCACTGCGCTCTAAAAGCAAAGATTTAGAACAGCAGCAAGAGACTCTTTTGCTGTCTAAAATTGAATTAGAAAACAAAGCAACACAACTCGAACAGAGCAACCAATACAAATCCGAGTTTTTAGCCAACATGTCTCATGAGTTACGCACCCCGTTAAATAGCCTGTTAATTCTCGCGAGATCTTTACAGAGCAACCCGTCGGGCAATCTCTCGGTAGAGGAAGTATACAGCGCTCAAGTTATTCAAGATGCCGGGCATCATTTGTTAGAGTTGATCAACCATATTTTAGACTCATCAAAAATCGAAGCGGGCCACATGCAAGTACACTATGAACAGGTGGACTTAAGGCTGCTGAAAAAACTGTTTATCGATTTGATTAAGCCATTGGCGGAAGAGCAGCTAACCAGTTTTAAGTTTGAAATAGCGACACAGGTGCCTCAGTTTATTAACAGCGACAAGTTGAGGTTAGAACAAATTCTGATCAACCTCATTAGCAACGCCATTAAATTCACCAAGCAGGGACAAGTTACCGTCAGCCTGAACTTAGATCAACAGCAGCAGAACATACTGTTTTGCGTGGCCGATACCGGCATCGGTATAGCAGCGGAATTACACCAGCATATTTTCCAAGCCTTCCAGCAAGCAGATGGCTCTATGACCCGTAAGTACGGCGGCACTGGCCTGGGGTTATCTATCAGCAAAGATCTTGCCCTGCTACTCGGTGGAGATATCGAGCTAACCTCAATTCCCGGTCAGGGCAGCACATTCACTCTTAGCTTACCGTTGCAGGCCCGTCAACAAGAGCTGGCGTCAATACCGGAAAAAGGACTGCTAGATAGAGAAAACACCCCTTTCAAAAGCACTGAAATAAGTACCGCCGATCAAGATAGCAAGCACATTTTGGTGGTCGAAGATGACCTCGGCGGCAGTATTGCACTGCAAACCTTACTAAAGTTTGACGAAGTGCAAGTGCAGTTTGTCACTTCTGGCGAAGCGGCATTGCAAGCGCTGGAAAGCGGCTGCTATCTGGCGGTAATTTTAGATCTAAACTTACCTGACATTTCAGGATTTGAGGTATTGGAAACGCTCGCCAGCACCCATCGAGCAGCGCAGCCAGAGTTTATTGTCTATACCGCTCGTGCACTATCCGATGATGAATTAATTCAACTCAACCAGTACACCGATAAAATTATAGTAAAATCTAGCCACTCAGATGAGCGCTTACTAGAAGAAATACACGAGTTAATCCTCGAAAAAAGCCAAGCTAACGCCACCCCAAACCCACTCATTGAAAGTGATGAAGCAATTGACACCACGCAACTACAAGGTAAAACAGTACTGTTAGTCGACGATGATATGCGCAACACTTACTCGCTGGCCAAAATACTGCGTGAAGGTGGGCTAAAAGTAGAAATAGCCACCAGCGGAGCTCAGGGACTAACTGCCTTAGATAAAAACCCCGAGATCGATCTAGTTATTATGGACATGATGATGCCCGGTATGGACGGCTACGAAACAACCGTCAAAATACGTGAACAGGCGACTTTCAAGAATTTACCGATCATTGTTCTAACCGCATCGGCACTCTCCGGCGACCGAGTAAAACTGCAGCGAGCGGGAGCCAATGACTTTTTGAGTAAACCTATCGATATGAAACTGCTGTATGAGAGCCTGATCGCATGCGTCTAAGGCCTGCAACCGATAGTGACGACACTGCTGCCAGCCGCTTTGAAACAGACTTAGTGATCAGTGCCATCCACCAGTACTGCGGTCAAGATTTTAGCGGCTATTCATTAAAGTCAATCCAGCGATTATTAGAAAATATCTTATATGACGAAGAGCTGACTCACCTGTCAGAGTTAATCCCTAAAATTGTCCACCAAGAAAAATTTCAACGTAGCATTATTGACAAACTAACGGTGAGTTACTCGCAACTATTTAGAGACCCCGATCTTTTTTTACAGTTAAAAAAGCACATATTGCCACTGTTTAGCAGCTATCCTCGAATATCTTTATGGGTGGCCGGATGCGCCACGGGAGAGGAGGCCTACTCACTTGCGATTTTATTAGAGGAGGCGGGTCTACTCGATCACAGTCAAATATACGCATCAGACATCAGTGCCAAAGCCCTTGCAGCAGCGGCATCCGGCACACTTAAATTTAACTTAACTGACCTCGATGAACAACGCTATCTCGCCAGTGGCGGCAGCAAATCACTCGCCGATTATTTTTCATCCACCCCCGATCCAGTGCTTAACAAAAGACTGTTATCGCGGATTATTTTTGAACGACATGACCTAGCCAATCAAGCCAGTTTTATCTCTGCTCAGCTGGTACTTTGTCGCAATGTTTTCATCTATTTCGATCGAGATTTACAAAACAAAGTACTGGCGCTGTTACTTAACTCCATGACCAGTAGAGGATACTTAGCAGTGGGCATCGAAGAGAGCATTGGCTTTTGTAGCAATATTGAAAAACTAGAGCTAGTCAGCCGCAAAGCAGGCCTATACCAAAAACGCTCTCTAAGGAAGCTCTGAACAAGCCCCACACGTCTCAGGCGTACAGAGAAGTAGCGATCTGCAGCTCTGACCTAAGCCGTTAACGCAGCGCAGCAATTTCTCGGTACGCTTTGTAAGGATAGCTTGTTCAGAGATTAGCTACGCAATAGCTGTTGCCAGCCAATCCCTTAATTCCAGCAGTTCAATTTTGTGATTTGGATAAGCTTGAACAACTTTATCAAAGCAAGCAGCTAGATGCTGCGGGTGATAAACAACTCCCTTCAGCTGCTCATTGAAAAATTCCAGCGGATCGGGATAGAGGCTGTCAGTGAAAATTTTAGATTCGCTAATGTGTGCCTTCTCAAGCTTAAGATGCAGCTCTACCCCACCCCAGCTGAAACGCTCTTCAAGAGTGTGGGTAAATTGCAGAGATTTACCAAAGTTCCACTGCCAACTTTTTTGCGTGGCATATCTGCTGGCAAAATCAGCTAAATCCGGCATATTCTCAGGTGAAATAAACTCCAGCTCCGGCGACTCTCCATAGTGCTTCGAAAATTCACTGACTATCGCATCGCATACCATTTGATGATCGATCTCTTGCTTAATACTATTCAGGTTAACCACTCGTGAGCGAACCGAGCTAATCCCTTTAGCTTTGAGCTTTTTCGGGTCTGGGTTTAAATAATTAGCCAGCCTCGACAAATCGGTATTCAACAGCAGAGTGCCATGGTGAAAGCCTCGATCCTTAGCCTCTTTATAGGCCGAGCCAGAAAACTTGCGCAGCTGCTCCCCCTCGCCAACCACCATATCGTTGCGACCATTAACGCGACCTTCAATACCCAAACTTTGCAGAGCGTTGAGGACTATCGCAGTGGAGACATCTTTACTGTATTCAGGCTTACTGGCCATAAAGGTAAAATTAGTATTCCCCAGGTCCTGAAATACCGCGCCCCCACCACTTTGGCGACGCGCCAAATACACCTCATCCTGCTCCATTTTTTGGGTGTTACACTCCTTCCACGGATTCTGTGCACGGCCAATGACCACCGTCTCAGAGTTACGCCACAGGAAAAGCACTCGCTGATCGCTGGGCATAGAGCGAAAGATACAATCCTCAACAGCTAAGTTAAACCATGGGTTATGGGAATTAGAAATGAGAATTCGACTCTTAGTCATGAGTTTTCCTTGGTGGGTGTAGTGTTTAGAGACCTCTGGTCTATTGTAGAGGTTATTATATATTATTAGTAATAATCATTACCATTTGGTGGTTGGTATTGGAAATTTGTTATTTGCTTTTCTGTTTTGGGTGTTTTAGAAAAATATTCTGTGTCCTGCGGTTCAAAAAAGTCAAAGTCAAAGTCAAAAAACCTGAACTGATTTATTTTTTAAGTTTTAAGATCAAGTTCTTACAAGAGTTTCGCCTTAGGCGACTGACTTTCTTTTGACGAGCAAAATGAAAGTAAGCAAAGCAAAAGCTCGCCCTAAATTGCAAAACAAAAAACCTCAGAAAAGCTTAATGCCAGTACAACACTGCTGTAAATGTGTAGCAAATTGAGACTCTAGACAAGGGTTGTTAATTGTTTTAATTTTCTTATATTCTCAAAAATTATTAAACACAGTGCTTCGACATGCATTTTGACGAAATACATCGAATCAAGACACTGAGAATTCAAAAAGCATCATTTGAGTAATGCTGAGTTTAGGATGATCCTCTATGTGAAGAGATACTGATCATATATACAGTAAATGATAAAATATCAAGCTTCCACCTTTGCGCTTATTAGACGGAATGATTTCGCCTAATACGCTGTTATGCACTAAAACCAAAAGGAGGCAATTATGCCAACATTGAAAAATAGAATGATATTCATAAGTCATGCATGGGGATACAACCAACATTATTACAAAATTGAAGAGTGGCTGAACGACGCTCAGAATTTTTCTTGGAGCAACTGTAGTGTTCCAAGTCATGATGGCTTATCCGATAAGACATCAGCTGGACTCAGTAGAGGAATGACGCGCCAAATCAATCCAGCTCAAGTGGTGTTAATATTAGGTGGAATGTATGCAGCGCATAGTAGTTGGATAGAATATGAAATATCTGAGGCTCAGCGATTAGGTAAAACTATTATTGGGATTAAACCATGGGGTCAAGAGCGTGTGCCGCAGATTGTACAAGACGCCTCTATTTGTGACATGGTTGGATGGAATAGTGCCAGTGTCGTTCAAGCCGTTAGAAACTATACATGAGTGAGCATGTATTGAATCATGAAACGTTACCAGGGCTGTATCAATCTGCTGATGCAGCGTCTCTGGGAGCGCAGTCGGTCTACTTTAATTCGCTTAAATTATATTTATTTCTATTAATAGCTGCCGCCCTTGTCTCGTTCGCATGGCCAACGGATTCATATGGCGCCATGGCGTCTGCGAGTCTGTTTTTAATTACTCTTGGCATACTAATTTATCTTAGAGTTAATCGACCTGATGATATTTGGTATAACGGGCGTGCTGTTGCAGAGTCTGTTAAAACTCGTACTTGGCGTTGGGTAATGCGTGCCGAGCCATATGAAGATACTGATAATATTGAAAGAGTATCTAAACAATTTATCAACGATTTGAAGGCTATCCTAAATCAAAATAGAAGCTTATCGAAAGCTATGGAATCTTCAGTAGGAGGATTAGAAGCTCCTATATCTGATGCTATGACTTCTATTAGACGGCTTTCCGTCGAAGAAAGGTTGGCTCTTTATCAAGATCAGCGGATAGATAATCAAGCTAATTGGTATTCAAAAAAATCACAATTTAACAAACGCAAATCTAAGCAGTGGTTTTGGGTGTCGGTTGCTCTCCATGCTGTGGCAATTGCTATTCTTTTATACCGAATCAAAGACCCCTTGTTTTCACTCCCAGTTGAGAGCGTTGCAGTAGCTGCTGGCGCAGTTCTAACTTGGCTTCAAGCAAAAAAGCATAATGAGTTAAATTCTTCATACGCTCTTGCAGCACATGAAATTGTGTTAATAAAAGGTGAGTCTCTTGGTGTTAAAACGGAGAAGAATTTATCCACTTTTGTATTGGATAGTGAAAATGCATTCTCAAGAGAGCATACGCAATGGACAGCGAGAAAGGCAGAATAAGTGCATAACAAGGCCATGCAATTTGACTCCGCAACCGGTCACGTTTTGTGCTTGCCGCACAAAGACGCGCCAGGTTACTACGCAGTTGATGGCGGCGTTAGTTTTATCTCAGGCTCCGGTGCAATTCTATAATGAACATATATGATTTAAGTAGTTTAAAACTATTATCTGACGAACCAGATTCTGATGATTATTTTCACTTGTGGTGTCAACAAAAAGAAGTTTGTGATTTTTTATCTTCTGATGCAAATGACGAATATATAACTTTATATGCGTCATTACCCCACGTATTTATTCACGCAATATTGTTACCTGATACTCATGCACAAAAAGATAATTTTGAAAATTTAATAAAATGGAGTGGCAATCCGTTTTCTTCTTGGAGTGTTTCATGCTCGTCAGATGATGTAGTAACTATAGAAAACCCTTTATCTAGCTTTGGCGACGAATCTTTAACATACGGCGAACAGATTATTTTTGTACGTTCATTTGAAGGGGTAAATGGCAGCGAAAATTACTACGAAATAAATCAAAAAATAGCTCACTCTTTAGATCTCCATTATGTAGCTGAACGAAAGTCGTGGTGTAAATTAGACGACCATGGAGAAATAGATGAAGTTATTAAAATAATTAAGATTACTGAAGATAAGAAAGATATTGGAACAGTGATTTGTGCTAAAAAAAGTGTTTTAGGTGAATATGCTGGAATAGAAAGTCATAAATTATTTCGAATGTTTGACTTTACTCGATACAAAACAGGTGATTTTAACGGCTGGGGAACTGATAGAGATTCCAGAGAACTAAATAGTAATGATTTTTTTGGAAGTCTTAATATCGTTAAAGGTGTTGGAAGTTATTCTAGAGGGTTTCAATTATCAGATATAGCAGTTTCAAAAGGAAAAATAATTTCCAATATCTGGGGGAACTCTGAAGAAGAAAAAGACTATTGTAGCTATATTGCGCAAGACTGGAAGAATGAGGAAATAAAGGAAATTTCGTGTGACCCAAATTGCTTAGCTAACTATTTCACCAAGTCAGATTTACCATTTGAAATAACGCCAGTATTTTTTAAACCAGATGTATTGCTAAAATATAAAACCGACCGAGATAGATATACTCTTAATAGCCGCAGTATTTATTGTCGAGGTGCGTGGGGATTAAAGACTTTTGATGTGAATTCTGCTGGTCAGGTTCACACATATTTAATATATCTGAGCCACTTGCCTTATGAGGAACAATTGCATTGGAAGCAATACAACGAGCCTCCTAAAGCTCCAATTTCAGATCGTGCTATGGAAAATGATATTAAGGGAGAGTGGAGCAGTGAGTATGATGCTTTGCTAAGTCTTAAAGATAAATTAGCAAAGCTGGATACTCAAAGCGTTCCATGGTGGAAGCTTAGAGATAAAAATGCACCTGATAAAGTTCATTATCCTTATACTAGCTCTCGAGATGAATGGGCGGAAGAAATTTTAAATTTAGATCAGCTAATTGTTGAAGGTTTAGAGGAAAAGTGGCTTAGAAAAAAAGCAAAAGCCTTGAAGCTAAACCCTGATGCAAGATTACGTGCATTAAAATTAGTTGAAGTAATCCTAGTTGGCGTTGGATTTGAAGCAGGTCATGCTCGTGAAATAATGTCTCCATTCCATGTGGTTCACAATGCTCGTTCGATTTTAAAGGGGCATACTTTAGGTAAGGAAGCGGAAGAGCTTAGAAAGAATGCGATAACTGATTATTGTAGTTATAAAAATCACTACGAAAAATTATGTACTGATTGCGATGAATCACTAGAGATTATAACCAATGCACTCAGTGGGATTTCATAATAATAAAGGACACACATTAATAATAAAGGACAGTCATAGATTAATTGAATATGAACAAAAAAGAGAGTAGGGTTTAATGCATTGATAATTCAATTCAGAGAAATTTGTCTCTGAACGGGAGGTTCTATGACTCGTGCCCGAGCGCAGCAGATCTGCTGCCAAGATACCCCTTATTACCACTGTATCTCTAGAGTGGTGAGAAGAGCTTTTGTCTGTGGCTTTGCCTACATGGATGTAGGTAATGGGCGCTAGCAGGACGCGGTAGCTTTGATCAAGCCACTCAACAAGATTTTGAGCATCGACGCCAGTGGATGCTAGATCGACTGGTTGAAATTGATGCTGCTTTCTGTATCGATGTTTGCGCGTATGCCATTATGTCGTATCGCTATCATCTTGTTCTTCTTCCCCATAAACGTAAGTGATAAAAGTCTAGTAGATAGTCTGACAGACTTAGAAGTGATAAAGCGTTGGCGGACTATCTATGTCGGTCCCGATATAATCCAGCGTTTCGTTAATGGCGAAAAATGTCCACTGCGCAGAAATAATAAAGGACACACATAGATTAACTGAAGATGAACAGCAAAGAGAGTAGAGTTTAATGCATTGATAATTCAATTTAGGGAATTATTTCTCTAAACGGGAGGTTCTATGACTCGTGCCCGAGCGCAGCAGATCTGCTGCCAAGATACCCCTTATTACCACTGTATCTCTAGAGTGGTAATAAAAGCTTTT
>ASZJ01000069.1 GCA_000416275.1 Osedax symbiont Rs1 | reverse complement strand
GAATCCCGAAACTTGAGTAAAAAATTTGTTGATTAAGATGCAGATTAGTTTAATGGGCTTTGTAAATTAGTATTGCATGTCTTAAGTTAAATAACTGTCTGTCCTATATTTCCTATATTTCCGCTATATTTCCTACATTGTGATGCTATCGTATTGTGATTGCAGTTTAGGATAACTGCATCATGTCACAATTATCAAAGCGATCTACAGGTCTTTTTAATTAATTATAAAGGACACACAAAGATTAATTGTATTCTGATTGTAGCTGTCGAGGATGTTGAATTATCCGTAAACCTAAGCCGACCAAAAAGCTAACAAGAGTATGATTTTCGCATCCTTTGGCTGCTGGGACGGCTTTCACGCCACTCGTTCCTCGTTCTGTTACAGCCGCGCAATATACTGGCGTTATATTTCTTTGGAGTGTTGATCGGTGATTGAAAGCTACGAAGCTACAACCAACCATTTAATAGAAGCTGGATGGCAAAAAGAAAGCCCAGCAAGTTTCAGAAAAGATGGCTGTGAAATAGTTTTTGATACATCCCACTATGTCGAGCTATATGATGCCTCAGAAAAAAGGATATCTGAGGCACCAATAAGATCAGTGGAAGATATGATTAATTTTCTAAATAGTAATCAAATATGAATTTAGTATAAGTAAAATATAATCAGGTAGCCGAGGGTATCTAACCCTCAGCCCCCACAACACCCTGCATGCGGGTCCGCACACGTAAGCATGGATGCTGAAGATAGAGCGACGCAGGAAGCCAAAGCCGAGGGAGTTTCACTTAGAATAGTGAAGCTTAATCCATCCATCACGCAACTCATATAAACCTTGGCGTTTTAAATAAGCGTTCGACAATGCCTGATTAATACCTGGTGTTTTAGAGCTACGCCATGGCCCTTTGCTAGTGATGCCACAGGCGACTGCTGATTGCACTCTGACGCCCAATCTCATCAAGTTCTTTACTTTGGTTCGTGACTTTCGCCACTGACGCACCTCCCAATAAAAGTAAGTGCCATGTGCACTCGATGTCTAATCCAATGATCTAGATCGACGCAAAGCTGATAGCAATACCAAAGTAGCTAATCCAGCCACGTATAAATTGGCTGGTTTTGAAAAGCTGATATTTGATGGACTTTCTTTAAAGAGATTGGCCGGTTTCGATTAGTTAAACGACGAGTTTTCTGCTTAAAGTTAAGTAGATATGTCGCGCTAGCCCCACGTCACGCATTTTGCAAAAAGACTGCAAAATTCGCGCTGCAGGCCTGCAGTTGTCGCCAGCGTTACATTCCTATTAAATCACAATTGCATTTAAACACCTCTCTTGACAGCAGTATCATTAATGATACTATTGTGGCTATGGCACATATTCAAGATATTCTTATTCAAATGAGAAAAACTCCGAAGAACATTCGTTTCAACGATTTATGCAAGGTTTGTGACTCATATTTTGGTGAAGCTCGGCAATCTGGTTCTAGTCATAGAGTTTATAAAACTCCTTGGTTAGGCGACCCAAGGGTTAATATCCAAAACTCAAAAGGTAAAGCAAAGTCTTACCAAGTAAAACAAGTGCTACAAGCAATTGAGCATTTAGAGGTGTCAAATGACAAATGAAGTAGATAGATATACTTATCGAGTTATTTGGTCTGAAGAAGATCAAGAACATATAGGTTTATGCACAGAGTTTGCTAGCTTAAGCTGGCTGGAAGAAACCCCTGAGGAAGCTTTGGCTGGTATTAGAAATTTAGTGCTTGAATGTGTCAGTGATTTAAAAGAGCAAAATGAACCCGTACCAATACCTTTATCAATCAAAGATTTTAGCGGTAAATTTATGGTACGAATTCCACCGGAAGTTCATCGCATGTTAGCGATACAAGCAACTGAATCAGGTGTAAGTTTAAACCGTCTGGTTTCTAGTAAATTACACTAAACATGTAATCGGGTAGCAATAATAAAGGACACACATAGATTAATTTTACGCACCAGCAGAGAAATGAGCTTGGAAGCAAAAAATTGTTGATGATACTATTGATATAGGCTGGAATTTTATGATGGCCTTAGGGGTACATACAGGGCAAACGCATGAACACTATTTGACCATTTTAAGGCATTGTAATAAATAATCATCATTCAAAACACACAATGTTCTTTTGTTTTTAAGACTTAGTTTTCGTGAAGTG
>ASZJ01000068.1 GCA_000416275.1 Osedax symbiont Rs1 | reverse complement strand
GGGGGTACATACTATTGCTATCACGAAGCAGTTCTGACTTAACAAGAGTATCTTTTCGCACCCTTGGCTGCGAGGACGACTTACACGCCACTCGTCCCTTATACTGTTACAGCCACCCAATATACTGGCGTTATATCCACTAGGTAATAATAAAGGACACACATAGATTAATTGCCCCTCACTTTGGGTATAGTGTGCCCTTCTTTATGGGTATTACTGGTGTAAATGAGCATATTTAGCCGGTTTTTAACGCCGTATTACCGTTATCATACCCTCTGGGTAAGTTATGCAGAGGTCTCAATTAATTACATTTTTTCAGCGTCAGGCTACCTACAAGTAACGTCGCCACAGGCGGCTGATGATTGGGGCGCTAAGTGAGTAGTGTGTATGCATCAGCGTAAATGGAACGAAGTAGCACATGACGTAAATTTCAATTTAAAGATTGATATCGAGCGCTTCATACAAGAGGTTCCTTTTGGATCTAGAATTCTCGACTTTGGCTGTGGTTATGGCCGTGTCAGTCACATACTTTGGGAGGCGGGTTATAAAAATATTTTGGGCATTGATACATCAGAGAAAATGGTTGAGCGAGGCCGGTGTCAGTACCCAGAGCTTAACATCGAGGTTTTTTCTGGCCGCAATATTCCTTATCCTGATAACAGTTTTGATGCAGCCATTGCTTGTGCTGTCTTTACCTGTATTACATCCCGAGAAATAAGAGAGCACCAATTCAAAGAACTGTACCGAATACTAAAGCCTAACGGGCTTTTACACATGGTAGAGTTCTGTGCTGAACCTAGTCATTCGTTTACTGCCAGCATTGGCGTTCCAATGCTGCACAGTACGCCGCAACAGCTACGTGATTTATCTGTTTCACTGAATATAGTCAGCGATGAGGTCATTAACTCAAAAACAATGGGTGGCAGCAATGCCAGTAGTTACAGTTTGTTCGCACGAAGGATCACTTAAATATTATAGAGCTGTGATTACAGCTTAGGAGGTATTCATCATGTCACTATTATCAATAGTGATCTACAGTTTATTTTTATTCAGAAATTCATCAAATTTTGCAAGTAAAACCAGCTACTTGCAAGTAATATATGTAACTTCTC
>ASZJ01000067.1 GCA_000416275.1 Osedax symbiont Rs1 | reverse complement strand
TGCCGTAAGCTCACTATATATTGATTGAGATAATAGCGGATTATTTATCTATTCTAGAACAGAAGCACAGCGAATCTGTCAGTATTACACACCAGTTTCAGGAATTTTGTCTATCATGAAAATTTTCTTTCTAACCATATTACTCATTACTAGCGGGCTGGTTTGGTCCGAGGAAGAACAGGTCAATGCTGTGAATCAATACATCCTAAATACTATTAAGGTTCATGTCTGGAGCGGCTTTGAAACTGCCGATGATATTCAAGAAATTATTTCTGATTTACTTGAAGAAGGTGCTGATCAAAGTATGCTTCGTCAGTCAGTAAGCATTGAATTGAATAAAAAATATCAAGCTGAAAAATCATGGCCTCAAGTTACTGACGTAGATCGCTTAGATAAAGTCTTTCAATCCCTCAACAGCATTGGCATTCTCTGTTTACATAATGCTGGCTATACGATGTCAGACGGTCATGATGATTCTCATGATGCATTGATTGATTACCCTAAAGGGCAATTCTTTGGCTATTGCTTTTATCACCGCCAAGATTTAGAACGGGCTATTTCTGGTGGTGGCTTGAGGCTCGCCTATGATCACGTCAGAGGTGATGTGCCTGAAAAAATTAAAGTAGCTCAAGCTATACTACAGGAGCTGGAGAAAGCCGGATTCACTGTGGATTGGGATCAAACCACTGAGCAAAGAATTAACATCCCAAATTTCGACTGGAAAAATCGTGCAGCTATCAGCAGATGACAGGGCCATTCAAGCTGGCTCCGCCATCTGTCAATTTGTTCTGGGACTCTTTGGCACAGACATTGATTATTACGCTAAGACCAATAGGATAACTTTAATCACCTGCCTCGCAATGCGTCAACGGTGTCTCTGACTGATGCTTACATTTCCCATACTCCCCAACCGCATACAAAACCACTAATGATGTTGATAAACAAACAAAATATTTTATTATGAGATAGATCATTAATCACTCTAGTTTTTCAATTTCTCTATTGAAAAGATTGCTCTCTCAGGTCAAACTGCAGCGATGTCTAAAAATAGCGCCTTTACCTGCTAGCTGAAAAAAACCAGTCAACACAGTCATCTTTTTTAGCAAATTTTCTAAGTTTTAGCAGAGCAGATCACAACAGCCACTCTCCACTAACAATAGGATCCAGTACTGTGACAGCAAACCAGCATGTATCAACCATAACCGGGCCGTTAAATGGTCTCAGGGTATTAGATCTAAGTCGTATTTTGGCCGGCCCTACTTGCACGCAGTTGTTAGGTGATATGGGAGCGGATGTGATTAAAATTGAAAAACCTGCGGGGGGGGACGACACGCGTGCTTGGGGTCCTCCTTTCGTTAAAGACCAGGATGATAATTTCACCACTGAAAGTGCGTATTACCTGTGTGCGAATCGCAACAAGCGCTCAATCGCGGTCGATATCACCACCACGGAAGGAGCGGCTTTTATTCGTCGCTTGCTGACGACCTGTGATGTATTAGTAGAAAATTTCAAAGTCGGTGGGCTTAAAAAATATGGCTTAGCTTACGATGATTTAAAAGCAGAGTTTCCGGAACTGATTTACTGTTCGATTACCGGATTTGGCCAAACGGGGCCCAACGCACATCGCCCTGGCTACGATCTTTTAGCTCAAGGTTTTGGCGGCATCATGAGCCTCACAGGTGAAGCCAATGGCGAGCCGATGAAAGTCGGTGTCGGCATTTGTGATGTGATGACCGGCATGTACGCTAATTCAGCGGTACTCGCGGCTCTCTACCACCAAAAAACTAACGGCGGCGGCCAGCAGATCGATGTCGCGCTAGTGGATGTGCAGACAGCTTGGCTAGTCAACGAGGGCACTAACTATTTACTCAGTGGTGATGAGCCTTTACGCAGAGGTAACGGCCATCCAAATATCGTGCCCTATCAAGTATTTAGCGTCGAAGATGGGCACGTGATTGTCGCGGTTGGCAACGATCAGCAATTTAAGCGTTTTTGCCATATTTTACAGCACCCTGAACTGGCGGATGACCCGCTGTATACCACCAATCAGTTGAGGCTCAAGCACCGTGAGCAATTGATCCCAATTCTCAGTAAAATATTGAGCTCACAGAAAAAACAGCAACTGATCACGCTCATGGAGCAAGAAGCGATTCCCGGCGGCCCAATTAACACCCTCAGTCAATTATTTGCCACAGAGCAAGTACGGGCCCGCGAGATGAAAATCAGCATGCCCTACCCCGAGTCAAAAACCGGGACGGTAGAATTGATTGGCAATCCGATTAAATTTTCTGCAACCCCTGTTAGCTACCACTTAGCACCGCCAAAATGTGGTCAGCACAGCCAAGAAATTATCGACGAACTGGATCGCTTAACAGCCACTGATCAACCGCAGTAAATGACAATATGATTGTGCTAGGGAGCCAGTGAACAAATCTCGCATCTTCCCCGCCAGGGGAGGTATGCGGCTTGTTCAGAAGATCCTTAATAGAGCTCCGCCGCTATTGATCAGCTATTCATCAGCAAATCCCGCGCCAAACAAGCGGGCCTCCATCGCCACCAGCATATTTTTCGGTGAATACTAGTTAGCCTATTTGACCGATTAGGATGCATGACCTACACTTAAAAAATACTGATAAAGCCTCGTAACCTCAGCAGACAAGGGCCATGTGTGATTTATGGACAAGCCTCATCAGCTTTATAAGACATTTGTCCTATCGTACTTGTCTGCAGCTAATGAACGAGGAGTTGCGACAACTAGTCACTGCTAGAGCAGCCTGTCGGGAATCACCATGAGCGAATTGAGCAAAAAACAACAGATTGTCAGCGCCTCTGACCTGCTATTTTATCAACGGGGCTACGCGGCGACTTCTTTTGCCGATATTGCCGAGGCAGTGCAGATCTCCCGCGGTAATTTTTACTATCATTTTAAAAGTAAGGACAGCATTCTTGACGCGGTTATCAGTCTGCGTCTAGCCAACAGCCACAAGTTGTTAAGAGACTGGGAGTCATGCAGTCTTTCAGCCGCAGAGCGAATTGGCTGTTTTATCAATCGCTTGTTAGTCAAGCAAACTGACATTATGCGTTACGGTTGTCCAGTCGCTACTTTGAATACGGAATTGGCGAAGTTAAACCATCCGGCAAAAGCTACTGCAAGCATGCTATCGACGGTATTTCGCACTTGGCTGCGCAGACAGTTTTTTCTACTCGGAGAAAAATCTAGTGCCGATTTATTGGCGATGCATCTGCTCAGTCGCAGTCAGGGAGCGGCCACTATAGCCAATACCTTTGGCGAGCAAAAATTACTGCAACAAGAAGTTCAGTTGATGCATGACTGGCTGCGTACTTGTATTAAGTTGCCTGCTGGAAATATCTCCACGCCAAGCCTAGCCAGCGCTTAATTTATCAATCAATTTTAATCGCTGCCGAATATTTATCCTGCTAAATGAGATTTTTATATGACAAGTATAGTGTTAGGAGTCGATGGACTGCCCCGCTGTAGCTGGAGCCAAACCGCCCCGGAATTTCCGCATTATCATGACACTGAATGGGGCTTTCCGGTCACTGACGATCGAGCTTTGTTTGAAAAGTTGTGCTTAGAAAGCTTTCAAGCGGGGCTTAGCTGGCGCACTATTTTAGTTAAAAGGGAAAGTTTTCGGGCGGCGTTTAGCGGCTTTGATTTTTATCAAGTCGCCAAGTTTCAGCAGGATGATGTCGAGAGATTATTAAGCGACGCCAGCATTGTCCGCAATCGTAAAAAAATCCAAGCGGTGATCAACAATGCCAATCGGGCGATCGAGATGGTTGAACAAGAGGGATCTCTGAGCACTTTTTTATGGCGCTACCAACCAAATCCCGCACTGGCAGCTGCGCCGCAAACCGTCACCACTTGTGCCGAGTCTATAGCGCTGGCAAAAGAGCTAAAAAAGAGAGGCTGGCAGTTTGTCGGCCCCACCACCGCCTTTGCTTTTATGCAGGCCATGGGCCTGCTCAATGATCACTTAGTCGGCTGTTTTATTAGAGATAAAATTCAACACTCAAAAAAATAAGCCACGCGTCCTAATATTTATTCACCGAATTCCCACCACTGACCAGAGCTCTTCCCCGTTGGGCGGCTAGTAGCCTCGCTCTAAATTAACCGTCGGCGGAATCACACCAGTATTTTGATAGACCGCTATATTAGCCGCGACAATTCTGGCAGCCGAATCGACATTAGTCGGCGCTGAGATATGCGGCAGTATGCTGATTTTGGGATGCGTCCATAAAGGGCTAGTGGCAACTAGTGGCTCGCTTGTAAATACATCTAATACCGCATGCCCAATGTGGCCACTGTCCAATAACTTGATTAAATCCGTGGCATTGATTACCGCGCCGCGTGAAAAGTTAATCAGCTTGGCTCCCCTGGGAAGCTGCTTGAGTAGGCTGGCGTTTAACAGTCCCTCGGTCTCGACCGTCAGGGGAAGTAGGTTGACCAAGATATCCACCGATTGCAGTAACTTGGGTAGTTGCGTTAGACCGTGGTAGCAAGTCACTCCCTCTAGATGCTTGGCACTGCGACTCCAGCAACTCACTTTATAGCCATGTTGTAATAAACTACGTATAGCGCTTACGCCTAATTCACCCGCCCCCAATACGGCGACATGCACTTCAGATGCCACCGCACACGGCAGTGGCGACCACTGTTTTCGGGCTTGCTGAGCTGCATATTCTGGCATATTTCGATGTAGGTATAGCGTCCAAGCCAAAACCGCTTCTGCCATCGTCTGCGCCAGTTGAGGATCGGTTAATCGCACTAATTTGATCGCCCCTTGCCCGGCCGCTTGCGTCGCTCGCCGATCTTGGAGCGCGCTGACTAGCCCCTCGACGCCCGCCCAGACACTTTGCACCCATAGCAAATTGCTAAAAGGTACTAGATCAGCGGGATTGGGGTTGGCAACTATTGCAACGGTGGTCGCCTGCACTTGCTCGGCGCTCATCATCTCGGGCAATAATATCACTTGATTGGGCAATAATTGTTGTAACAGCGCCAGCCATTGTCGCTGCTCTGCAACCGACAATCGATGGATAAAAGCAATGGGTGCCATTAGTCAAATACCTTATTTAAATCACTGAATCCCTTTAATTCGATCGGATTGCCAAAGGGGTCGAGAAAAAACATCGTGTGCTGCTCCCCTGCCTGTCCTGCAAAACGCTGGCAGGGCTCGATCACAAAATTTAGCTCTTTACTGCGTAATTGATCGGCCAATATTAACCAATCTGGCAGTGCTAGAACAGCCCCAAAATGCGGCATCGGTACTTTTATACCATCCACTAAACCCGTGCTTTTAGCGACGAAAGGCGCGCCGATATGCAGCGACAGTTGATGGCCAAAAAAATTGTAGTCGACCCAGGTTTCAGCCCTGCGCCCCTGCTTACAACCTAGTACGTTAGTATAAAAGTCACAGGCCTGCTGTAAATTAGTGACATTAAAGGCTAAATGAAAAATCGAGTGCATATTAAACTCCTTGAGTATTACCTAAATCAGTGACGATGCGATGTTCAAAGGGCCTCGAGGCTATGCTCGGTCGACCTTGCACACCGCTGCAAGGCGAATAAAATAGCAATTATTTAGCATTAGAGATACCATCTAATATTTAATACAAGCATAAGAAATAGTTATGGATATTCGCTTTCTGCACAGCTTGCTCATCGTTATAGACACCGGCTCGATTGCCGCGGCTGCTAGAGCACAACATTTAACTGCCGCCGCTGTTAGCCAGCGCATCAAAGCATTGGAGCACTCGCTAAACTGTCAACTACTCTGCCGGTCAGGGCACAGTGCAAAACCAACCGAAGACTGTTTAAAACTATTGCCGCGCTTGCAGAGAATTGCCGATGAAGTGGCGCAACTTCCCGCTGATTTGGATAATAGTGGCTTAACTGGCGAGCTAAAAGTGGGGGTTATCTCCACAGTTCTCAGTGGCTTTTTACCCAAGCGTCTACAGTGGCTTGCCGCACAATTCCCGACTTTGAGCTTACAAATCATCCCCGGCGCTTCCAGCCATCTCTACCAGCAATTACTCGAGCGAAAAATAGACCTAGCGATACTGGTACAACCGCCTTTTCCGCTCGCTAAGTCGCTACAGCAACAGCTGTTATGCAGTGAACCGCTGTCACTGATCAGCGCTAAAGCTTACTCGAATATTGCCCAGGCAATTAGCAGTCAGCCGTTTATCCAGTACGAGCGCACAGCATGGGGCGGCACCATAGCGCAACAGTACTTAACCGATCGGCAACTAAATGTCAGCAAGCTGTGTGAAATTGATGCTTTAGAGTCGATCGTACTCATGGTAAAAAATGGCCTGGGAGTATCACTAGTACCGCAGTGGCAGGGAATTAGCGATCTTGCGGAGGACCTGCATGTGCAGCTGATCGATAATGCTAAATACCAGCGAAAAATCTGCATTCTCACCCAGCAAGCATCGGCAAAAGAGCAATTAATGGCCGCTTTTATGCAGGCGATGCATGAGCTGTAAGCTAAAAGTTTGCAGCTTATAACTGCTAACTTGAGACCTCTGCATAACGTTGCGAGCGAAGGTAATACAAGGCAAAAACCGGCGAGATAGCGGAGTTTACAGGTGTAAATGAGCATATTGAGCCGGTTTTTAACGCCGTATTACCGAGCGCAGTAGTTATGCAGAGGTCTCAACTTACCACCTTCCATCACCTGCTCCCAGATACGACTAACTTGTGTTCGGTGCTCCGTTAACGTCTCGGCATCTAAGGTATTAGACTGCTCCTGCATTACTTGCCTATGGCCCATGGCACGATAGGCTTTGTAGGCTTCCCGTAGGGCTTGGGCATCTTCTTCATTGAGTATAGCGGCACTTTCAAGCGCGTCTAATATCCGAATATTATCGGTATAGGTTATAATTTTTGGGTGACTAGCGGCATACGCCAAACAAAAATATTGCACCAGAAATTCGATATCGACAATCCCTCCCCGATCTTGTTTGAGGTTGAATTGCAGCGACTGTTGCACTTCGGGCGAGCCTAAGTGGCTGCGCATTTTTTCACGCATCTCCTGCACTGAGCCCAGTAACGCTGGCAGTTCTCGGCTTTGTCCCAGCAGCTGTTTTCGAATTTTCTCAAATTTAGTTGCCAGTTTAGGATTGCCACCAACGACACGCGCCCTGACCAAAGCTTGATGCTCCCATGTCCAGGCCTCTTTTAGTTGATAGCTTTCCCAGGCGGATAAGGTACTCACTAACATTCCTGAATTACCTGCTGGACGCAATCTCATATCAATTTCATAGAGTTGTCCACTGGGGGTAAATGTATTTAAGATGTGGATAACTCGCTGCCCTAAACGGGTGTAGAAAACCGCATTCGAGATCGACTTTTTACCTTTGGTATAAGCATTTGAATCGGCGCCATGCAGGAACACTAGATCTAGATCCGAGGCATAAGATAGCTCTATGCCACCCATTTTCCCATAGGCGAGCACTATAAAATCTCGCCCTTGCTCCTCTCCCTCTGCATCGCAAGGCACCCCATATTTTTCAACCAGCGCCCGCCAGGCCATATTCAGTACAGAGCTTAATATAGATTCAGCCAACCAGGTCAAATAATCACTGACTTTCATCAGCGGTAGCACTCCGGCAATTTCACTGGCAGCCACCCGCAGCACATGTGCGTGCTTAAAATAGCGCAAGCTATCCATCAATTGCTCTTCATCCTCCTCTGGGATGCGCAGCATCTGTTGGTTTAATTCAGAGTCTAGCTGTTGCTTATCAGGGGGCGCATACAAGGTCTGCGGGGTGATCAATTCATCGAGTAGCACCGGCTGTTTAGTCAAGGTATCTGCAAACCAGCTACTGGCGGAACAGAGTTTGACCAACTGCTTTAAGGCGCTCGGATTTTCTGCCAAAAGCACTAGGTATGCCGAGCGCCTCAAGATAGCGGTAATTAATTTTAACACTCTGGCTAAAGTCTGAGTGCTGTTTGCAGTGGCGCAAATTTCGCTCATCAACAGCGGAATGACCGTTTTTAAACGATCCACAGAGACCGGCTGTAATAACTTAGCCACTTTTGATTCCGCCATGTCGACAATTAATTTTCGGGCGCTGTCCGGTTGATCAAAGCCCTTTTCAGCACAGAGCTCGCTCGCCTCTTCAACCGAGAGCTTTAATTCCCACAATAGTAACCAGTCGTTATCGATACCGCTTGGATCCTCATCATTTTCCGGCGTCGCTAAGGTTTCTGCGAAATAGCTACTGACGTTTTGTCGGTGCTGATCGAGTGTCTGTATAAAAGTGTCACTGTCCGAAAACCCGAGTGAAAAGGCTATTCTCTGTAGCTCTAACGCTCCTTTAGGTAGCTCTTGGGTCTGACGATCGCTAATCGCTTGGATGGCGTGTTCAGTATCGCGCAGAAATAGGTAGGCAGCGGTGAGCTGATCGACAAATTTTTGCGGCACCGCCACCGCTTCCGGTAACAGCGGCAGTATATCCAAGAGCGCTTTTTGCTGCAGTCGTTGATCGCGCCCCCCTCTGATCAGCTGAAACGCCTGGGCGATAAACTCAATCTCTCGAATCCCCCCAGAGCCCAATTTAACATTGTTTTTTAAGCCCTTACGCCGTACTTCACTGTTGATCAGGGCCTTCATTTCGCGCAGTGACTCAAAGGCCGAGTAATCGATATATTTACGGAACACGAAAGGCTTTAAATCTCGCATTAATTGCAGGGCTGCCGGGCACACCCCAGCGACGATCCTCGCCTTGATCATCGCGTAGCGCTCCCACTCGCGACCGTGCTGCTGATAGTAGTTTTCCATGGCGATAAAACTACAGGCGAGCGGACTGATCGAGCCAAAAGGCCGCAGCCGCATATCTACTCTAAAGACAAAACCATCGACAGTCGGTGCGTCTAAGACACGGATCAACTGCTTACCTAAGCGGATAAAAAAATCTTGGTTATCAATCGATTTTTTCTGCCCTTGGGTGACCCCGTTTTCTGGGTAGCAAAACATTAAATCGATGTCCGACGACAAGTTAAGCTCACCGGCCCCTAATTTACCCATTCCCAGCACCACTAGATGCTGCTGCTGGCTGTTGCCATATTCATCAACGATAGAGTAAGGCGTGCCAAAACGAAGGCAGAGCCAGTCATATAGTTTAGTCAAACTGATCTCTACACAAGCGTCCGCTAGGGCACTTAACTCGCGAATGGTTTGGCGAGTATTGGCGCTGCGATTTAAATCGCGCCAGATAATACGCACCATTTCTATTTGACGAAACAATCTGAGCTGCCGCTCTAGCTGCTGTTGATTTTCAATGTTAGTCAATAGTGCCGATAGCTTGATCGCGTAGTGATCAGCAGGGGATTCAACGTCTAGTGCATTGCTAGCGATTAAGTCAGCTAACATTTCAGGTTTGCGCTGCAACTGCTCAACCACAAAATCGCTGCCTACGACTACTTTAACCAATCCCGCCAATTGCTCTGCGGATAAAGTAAGATCCTGCAGACAAGCATCCAGTCGCGGCCACTGGTCCAACACATGTTGCTGTAAGCAGATGGGAACGGCATTTAAATCAGGTAAGTAGGTGTCAGGTAAGTGCATAGTTGTCCTTTGCGGCGCTGCACTGAGAGTTAGCAGCAAAATCTAGCCTAGTTTCGGCAGATAGTTAATCTCCGGTCACTCAACCACTGAGTGCCAGAAAATTTTAAGTTTAAGGTTGTGGATAAAAAGTACTAGTGCGTAGAAAAATAACCGCAGCCACACCTATCCACGGACACGTTTGAGCAGTGCAAAACCTCTGGCCGCCTTGCTGATATCACTTGGCACTAGCTCCACGCATTGCTCGATCAGCTGTGCGGCTATTTCTGTGAGTGCCACTGGCTTGCCATTGACCAACTCCAGTTCTAGCTCGGAAATTTCAAGCGTTTCGGCACTGTGTACGGTTGCTACTTGCCCTTGATCTAAAGCCATTTCGACCAGTGACTGCGCCCCCTGTTGATCGATGTGCTGAATATACCAAAGCTGGCGGGTGAAGTTGGTGGTAAATTGCTGTTTAATCGTATTTGTGTCAATTTCTGCTGGCCAGTGATCGCTGGGCAGTAACGAAAAATCTAGCTGGTCACTGCTCAAATCCCACTCCCATTCTAACCTTTGATGCATGCCTTGTTCACTACTTCCCTGGGTTTTTAGCGTTTGTATATACTGTTGATCACTCTTGCGCACCCGCAATGCTATTTTTTGACTGTGCAGCTGCCAATCATCGGTATCGTAGTAGCTATTTTGCAGTATTTTTTGGCCGGCACTAGTCGGCAAATTGCAGATAAAGCGACTTTTTAACAGCTTTTGAATTGCGCTTGGCGCAATAGTTAATTTTATTTCAATTTCTGTATTCATTAAATATCTCCTGTAGATCAATACGCTAGATTGTTTTCGGCACAGTTGCTCGACCTACATCCCCAGCTTCCAACCACCACTTAATAACAAGTAATCACTGCAGACAAAGTTCCGCGCTAAAATAGCCCGTCTCGCGACACAAAAATACCAATTGCAATTGCTCACAGCTAGCGTTCTTTAACAGCGGCAATAAACTCTACCCAGCGGCACAATAAAAATGGCTAAATATGAACTTTTTGCTACAACTTTGTGACATCAACACTTATACTTCGAAAAATTATAGCCAATGAGGTTTAGGATTTTGGTCTCTAGTAATCCTTTCTTGCAAATGTTTGCGCGCTCGCCGTTCAAACCAATGCAGGAACACATAGCAAAGGCACAGCAATGTGCCGAACAATTAATTCCTTTCTTCGAGGCATCTTTTGCCGACGATTGGGCTTTAGCTGAACAACTACAGCAGAAGATAGCAGCGCTTGAAAACGAAGCTGATGATATCAAAAAAGAAGTCCGTCAGTCTGTCCCCAGTAGCTTATTTTTGCCAGTCCCGCGCACCGACTTGCTCAGTTTACTGCGCATGCAAGATAAAATAGCTAATCGCGCCAAAGATATTTCCGGCATTATGCTGGGTAGAAAAATGTCTGTGCCGAGCTGTATTCAAAAGGAAATGCTGGAATTTGTTAGCGCGGCGGTAAAAACTTCCGAGCAAGCGCTCACCGCGCTCAATGAATTAGACGAGTTAGTCGGCGCGGGGTTCCGTGGCCGTGAAGTGGATGTTGTGGAAGCACTGATTAACAAGTTAGATGATTTAGAACATGAAACCGATGAGTTGGAACGTAAAATACGCCACTCTGTTTTTCAGGTAGAAAAAGAGCTCGATCCAATCGATGCTATTTTTCTCTACAAAGTAATCTCATGGATTGGAGATCTCGCAGACCGGGCACAGGATGTGGGCGGCAGACTTCAATTACTTATCGCTCGTTAGTAGCGAAATATAAGAGTTAGATTATATGAATATTATTGCTCAGCATGGTGACATTATCGTCATTCTCGCCTGTGTATTCGGCTTTTTTATGGCGTGGGGTGTCGGTGCAAACGATGTCGCGAACGCGATGGGAACTTCGGTAGGCTCTAAAGCACTTACCCTTAAACAAGCCATTATTATTGCTATAGTGTTCGAATTTGCCGGCGCTTACTTAGCTGGTGGAGCGGTCACAGCCACCATCAGAAAAGGGATTATCGACCCCTCCCTATTAGCTGGCACCCCCGAATTATTAGTGTTTGGCATGATGTCAGCGCTACTTGCCGCGGCAATTTGGTTATTGGTCGCCACCTTTTTTGGCTGGCCAGTCTCCACAACTCATACGATTGTCGGAGCAATTGTTGGTTTTGCTGCCGTTGGCATCTCCCCAGATGCAGTTAATTGGGGCAAGGTTGCCAAAATTGTCGCCAGTTGGGTGGTATCGCCGGTCACCGCCGGGTTTATTGCATTTTTCCTCTTTCGAACCGTGCAGCGGCTAGTCTTAGATACTGAAAACCCCTTTGCCAATGCGCAAAAATACGTGCCCGGTTATATCTTTTTGGTGGGTTTCATCATCTCCATGGTGACTTTTACCAAAGGCCTGAAACACATCGGCTTAGATCTCAGTTTTATTAACAGCGCCCTCATATCACTGGCGGTAGCGTTCCTGACAATGGTTATCGGCAAAATAATGCTGCTCAAAGTCAAGGAAGATAAAGAAGCTGACAAGGACTACCACTTTTCCAGTGTTGAAAAAGTGTTTGGTGTACTAATGATGTTTACCGCCTGCGCCATGGCCTTTGCACACGGCTCAAACGATGTCGCCAATGCGGTGGGCCCGATTGCCGCGATAGTCGGGATTGTCGATGCTGGCGGCAAGGTACTGCAAGAGTCGGTGATGCCCTCGTGGATATTACTACTCGGTGGTGCCGGCATTGTCGCTGGACTGGTCATGTACGGACATAAGGTAATAGCCACGGTCGGCAATAATATTACCGAACTGACCCCCTCTCGCGGCTTTGCAGCGACGCTTGCCGCCGCTGCGACAGTGGTGGTTGCATCTGGTACCGGACTGCCGATTTCTACCACTCACACTCTAGTCGGAGCTGTGCTCGGCGTGGGCTTAGCGCGTGGTTTAGCGGCGCTAAACTTAAAGGTTATTGGTACTATTTTTGTTTCTTGGGTAGTTACTTTACCCGCCGGCGCCGGTCTTTCAATCATGTTCTTCTTCATGTTTAAAGGCATGTTCGTCAGCTAGACTGACCCAGTATTAGCCATGTTTTAGCAACTCCACTGAGCCGGTAACCGCAGTTACCAGTGCAGTGAGTGCTAGATCTGGCTCTGCTTTGCAGAGTCGACATTAATTTTTATCAATAATCCAATTTGCCCCTCGACCTGATCCTTCAAAGGCTGCACAATATCGCCTCACTCTTTTCTATTTAGCCTAAGTTCAACTTAGACGCAGCTGCGATATCTAAGTTAGCCTTCACTTAAACTGTCTTGGAGCTTGTTGTGGCCGATGTTAACCAATATGTAAACTGGTTTCGCCAATCATCCCCTTACTTTAATGCACTGCGCGATAACACTGTGGTTATTATGCTCAGCGGTGACTCAATTAAAGACCCTAATTTCGACAACGTGATCCACGACATTGCCTTACTTAGCAGTTTGGGAATGCGCTTAGTATTAGTTTACGGAGCGCGCCCACAAATTGAACAAAAAATGCAGGAGCTTGGACTGCAGACCCACTCTCACCACTGCAGACGCATTACCGATAGTCAGACGTTAGCTTGTGCTGTGGAAGCTAGCGGCACTATTAGAGCGCTGCTAGAGGCGAAGCTCTCGATGGGCTTAATCAACACGCCGATGCACGGCTCAAAAATCCGACTTATCTCCGGCAACTTTGTCACCGCTCGACCGGCAGGAGTCTATGAGGGGGTTGATTTGTGTTACACGGGCGAAGTGCGGCGCATTGATCAGCAGGCGGTTGCCAGTATTTTAGATTTAAATTCTATAGTATTGCTATCGACAATTGGCTACTCTCCAACCGGTGAAATGTTTAATTTATCAGCGGCAGATGTCGCCGCCAAAGCTGCGATATGCCTAAAGGCCGACAAGCTAATCCTACTCGGCAAAGAGCAGGGCATCACCGACAGTAATGGCGAGACCAGAAGCGAGCTGTTGAGCTCAACCGCACAGCGCTTGCTAAATCAATATCGCAAGCAAATTTCCGATCCAAATACCGAGCAATCAGAAATATCATACTTGCTAGCAACGGCTATTTCCGCCTGTGATGCGGGCGTGCCGCGCTGCCACTTGCTCTCATATCAAGTTGATGGCGCAATGCTCGCCGAACTCTACACTCGTGATGGCAGCGGCACTATGATTACCGAAGAGTCTTACGAGCAGGTCAGAGATGCGACAGTTGATGACATTGGCGGGATCATCGAACTGATTAATCCTCTGGAGGAAAAGGGCATTTTAGTACGCCGCTCTCGAGAGCTATTGGAAGCTGAAATAGAGCAGTTTATCGTTATCGAAAGAGACAACGCCATTATTGCCTGCGCGGCACTGTATTGTTTTACCGATGAAAAAATTGGTGAATTAGCTTGTATTGCCGTGGATGAGAATTACTTGGGAGGCAACAGAGGCGATGTATTACTCGGCGCTGTTGAACAGCGCGCGCTAGCGCTAAACCTGCACTCTTTGTTTGTCTTAACCACTAAAACCGCGCATTGGTTTTTAGAGCAGGGCTTTAGTGCGATTACCGTAGATCAGCTGCCCAGGCAAAAACAATTAATTTACAACCTGCAGCGAAAATCCAAAGTATTCGCTAAAACCTTAATCGGTGACTAGTTATCATATAAAAACAGAGTGAAGCTTTGATCCGGTCCCGCCAACACAATATTGAATGCCGATTTATAAGACGCTTGCAGCTCTATCCCCGGTCCACTTATGACCGGGGGGGACAACTCAGTCAAGGTACTCTTACCATGGCCTGCCAAAGAATTACCTAACACTATATTCATAAATTCACACACCGCGTCTTGGGCTACCGTGGGGTTATCGCTGATATCCATGCCTATGAAACTATTAGCGATGGTATTGATTAGCTCGGTTTTCATTAAAAAGCCAATTTTAATCGGCTCTGGTAGCTCTGCACATTGTGAAAAAGCTAGCTCTCCCGCTCCTATATCAATATTTTCTACCGCTAATTCAGAGACCTGAATATTAATTTTTATAATTCTTAAAAACAGCCGCACTGTGGTATTAATCGTATCGGCTATTAGCTTACCATGTGGATGAGCATAAATAGCAGCATCGAGCTGTAATGCTGAGCACTTTTTAATTTCAGAGTGCTCTTCTAAATGTTTAATCAACACTGATTTTGATAAAATGGCTTGGTCGACTAACAATTCACCGAAGAACTTTCTCTCGTTTTGCTGAATAATGAACACTTCAGAAACTTGCCTGCTAACCATGTATCCCATAGACACTGCTAATGAGCCAAATCTTTGATCTTCTCTCTGCTGCTGATTATTTATTTTTCTCGCATCCTCTGCATTTAAATAGCCTTTGTTAATGGCTATTTGCCCCAAGCTTAAGTGCGAGGCTTTTTGTAGATCGATAGTATGCAACAACTGGTTTTTACTGATTATTCCTCTTTCTAAAAGATATTGACCAAAAAATTTATTCGACATAAATTACTCACTCTACAGTTTCAGACAAGCTATTTAGCGCGATTCTAATTCCTTCCGCTTCATAGGGCTTTTGCAAGTAAAATTTAGCTCCGCCTCTTAGGCAGTGTTCGATGTCACCCTCAGAACCCAAAGAGCTGCAAATCACAACTTGCGCAGCCTCATCCACTTGTAATAGCTTCTTCAAGGTTTTTTTTCCATCAAATTTAGGCATAACCAGATCGAGCATCACCACATCAGGTTTTAGCTCCATATAAATTTTTAGCGCCTCCAAACCATTGCTCGCCTCACCTATAACTTCGTGCCCTATATTGATTAACAATTGCTTCACAACCAATCGCATACTCAGCGAATCGTCAACAACGAGTATTTTTAATGAAGACATTTTTCCTCCTTGATCTCCCGCTTTTAGACGATATATTGCCTAAGCGTTCATTAATAACAAAACATTGTTCTAAATTTTTATGCTTAGAACAAAGCGACGGGGCTATTCGTGTAGCTGGTAATTATTTTTTTGAAACTGCCAGCCAAGTAGCTTTTCTAGCCAATGCAAACCATATCAACTGATATCCACCGTTTAAAACTGAGCTTTTAAGTGCCAGATATTGCACTCCAAAATGCAATAAACATCTAGTATTGTGCAGAAAAATTGGCACGGGGATTCAAAGACACAAATAAAGAATAGATCAATATCCATCAAAGGCAAAAAACTAAGTCAATTCAGTTAAAAAGGAGCTCTAGCAGCGGCGCTAAAAGCTAAAATATTATCAGAGAAGATAGTTAGCAAGTGATAGTATAAACCTCAGCGCAACAGCTATATTTACAAAGATCGGCGCTAAACATGTTCGATATTTCACTTTTCATCAGCACAACTTAAAGAGCTTAGTATGTATCTAATTATGGACATTATGGTTTCCCCTGCCGGGGTCGGCCTTTCAATATCACCCTATGTGGCGCACTGCCAAAAAATATTTCAAGCGGCCAATTTAAACCATCAGCTGCACAGTTTTGGCACTAATGTTGAAGGGGAGTGGGACCAGGTGATGGCAGCTGTTAAACGCTGTCATATTGAACTGCATGAAATGGGTGCAGTGCGCATTACCAGTCATATCAAACTAGGCACCAGAGTAGATAGAGAGCAAACTATCCAAGATAAAATAGACAGCGTACTGGAAAAATCAGATAGCTCGAGAGCTCTGCATAACGTTGCGAGCGAAAGTAAGACAAGGAAAAAACCGGCGATATAGCGGAGTCAGTGTACCCCTCACTTTGGGTACTGTGTAGCCTTTTCTATGGGTATTACTGGTGTAAATGAGCATATTGAACCGGTTTTTAATGCCGTATTACCGAGCGCAGTTATCATACCCTCTGGGTAAGTTATGCAGAGCTCTCTGCTGTTTAAATTAGTGCTTGGGAAAGGTTATGCTGAATTTTGCTCCCCCCAGCGAAAACGAATCTTCCACTTCCAACTGACAACTATATGAGCTTAATATATCCACCGAGACACTTAAGCCAATCCCCTGCCCCGGTGCCGCCGAAGTATCTGCGCGCTCGCCCCGCTCTAAGATAGTTTTACGCATGTCCTCAGAGACACCGGCACCGTCATCTTCCAGAATAATAAACACATTGTGATTGTCGCTATACAGCGAAACAGCGACTTCAGAGCGACAGTACTTGAAAGCATTTTCCAGCATATTGCCCAGCATTTCCATTAAGTCACGCTCATCGGCATTAATTTCTATGTTGCGCTCTAAGTTCAGAATCACCCGTACTTCTTTTTCGCGATATACTTTACCTAGCGCTGATAAAATCCGCTCTATAATAGGATTTGCTTGCACAGCCTTAGCTTTAGCACCATCGCCAATACTTTTAACAGCTCTGGTGAGCTGGTATTGAATGATTTGATCCATGCGCCTAATTTGCTCTCCAGCGACATTTAGGTAGGCTTGGTAATCTAAATTTTCACTGGTGGCCCCCTGCATTACCGCCAACGGCGTTTTAAGACTATGCGCTAGATCCGCCAAGGTGTTTCTATAGCGCTCCCTTTGCAGCCGTTCAGCATTCAGCAAGTTATTTAAACTTTCGCGCATCGCATTGAATTCAGTAGCATACTCGCTGCTCAACTGCGCGGCGGTGCCTGAAGAGATCGCCTCTAAATCCGTGACCATTTTATCTAAAGGCTGCAAACCTCTTTTCAATTGCAGATAGCAGCCGATGACTAACAGCAGCAATAATGCGCTTAAAAAACCGCTCATAGTTAATCGATTGCGCAGAATATCTGCATCCATTTGCCAACTAGGCATCGCGATAATAAAGGTGCGGACTACATTTGGACTAGAAGAGTTAAAATAAAAACCATTGAGCCTAATTAGCGGTTGGCCAGTCGTATTTTTAAGTGCCGCCAGCCACTGCTCTAATCGCTGCTTATCATCGTCCTGAACTGGCGACAGCGGTGTATCAGAAAACTGATTTTCAGTTTTAAAAGCGGCTACTAATACGGAGTTTTTACTATAAAAATAAAGATCAGTTTGCGCAGTTTGACGCTGTATTTTATAGCAAGATAAAAGTTTTTCGGTTGCCACTGGCTGAGCTCTACCCAGACACAAATTAAATATTATATGCTGGGCTTCAAGCTGCTGTTGCAAGATTTGTTGCTTACTGACGATGTAACTTCGATCTAAGTGCCAGCCCAACGCCAAAAAAGCAGTGACTAGCACCAGCGTAAAGGCAAATAACAGCCGAAATTTAATCGACTTATATCTGCCTCTAAACCAACCGGTCATTAAGAGGTACGAACTAGATCGAATCTATAACCTAAACCGCGAACCGTGGTTATTGGTGCCATTGTCTGATCGGGGTCAAGCTTCTGACGTAGGCGCCGAATAAAGACTTCCAATACATTGCTGTCTCTATCGAAGTCCTGATGATATAGATGCTCAGTTAACTCGGCTTTTGAGACGGTCTTACCAGCATGCATCATGAGGTACTCTAAAGTGCGGTACTCGTAGCTGGTCAGATTAATTGGTCGACCTTCGAAAGCAACCACACGACCAACGGTGTCTAAGGTCAAGCAGCCAAATTCAAGTACCGGCTTGGCATGACCTGCGGCGCGTCTAAGTAGCGCATTTAATCGAGCCACTAATTCTTCTATATGAAAAGGCTTAACTAAAAAATCATCTGCACCGGCCTCTAGACCTTCTACCTTATCTTGCCACTCTCCTCTTGCCGTCAAAATTAAGATCGGAAAATTACGCTCTGCCGCTCGCCACTGTTTTATTAAATCAACACCAGAGAGAGACGGCAAACCTAAATCAACAATAGTGAGATCGTAATTAAATTCACACCCCATATATAGCGCTTCTCTACCATCACCTGTCTCTTCGATAGTATAGCCTCTTGATTCAAGTCCACTGACCAGTTGACGACGTAAATCTGCGTCGTCTTCTACGACCAATAGCTTCATCTCATTACTCCTGTAAACTAATTTTTTAGTAGTTTCTTCACTCAACTGCGAATCTAGGAGAGACAGAAACGACGGAATACTACACAAACCTATGATCAAACAAACTGACTAAGCTCGATTGTTTTTATTGAACATACCAATTAGATTTGTTGTTTCTTTAAGTAGTTATTTTTTATATTTTTTATAACCTAATTTATCAAATTAATGTTTAGTTAGCGCTTTCCAAAGCTGCCCGCTACTAATTTCCGGGCCTGCAGTTTATAACACTTTATCAGCTATCGTCTAGGGTTCAAATACCGATAGATACATGATATTGAAAATGCATTATTTTTTAGATCTATACTAAAAATTTCATTGTTATTTTCTCGAATCCGTGTATACAAATTGAATACAGAGCGTGTAATACTGGTCCTACTGTGGCATTGAATAATCTTAGCCGCACTCGTAGGCTCAGGCATTCTTCTAACTGCTATAGAACCAAGAAATTACGCTACGTGGTGCAGCCAAGACACTGATTCAATAAATTTCACTTGTTACTCTACCATTTCTTTCCCTTTTGTAAACGATAATCAAGTACTTGCAAAAATAATATACCGTAATTATTGTCATTTATTTGGGAGTATACTCAAAAAATTTGTTGCCGATACAATACTCGATAACCTCCTCAAGCCTGATCGCTGATTCCACCAACATTAATCATTGTCATACATTATCCTGAATCAGTGACTTCACAGCACCACATAGCGCCAGCTCTTGATTCACTTTGAAGTCACGGATTCAGGATTATGCCCTTCTGCGTTCAACTTTATGGGACAATTGATGCTGTTTTTTCGAATATAGTCAAAGCTATTGTCTGATATACTCAGCGAATAAATATTATTGATCATTTAAGGAATCAGCATGCCTGTATACAGATCTAAAACATCCACCCACGGTAGAAACATGGCTGGTGCACGCGCACTCTGGCGCGCTACTGGCATGAAAGATGATGATTTTAGCAAGCCCATTATTGCAATATCCAACTCTTTTACTCAATTTGTCCCAGGTCATGTGCATTTGAAAGACATGGGACAACTAGTGGCCAGAGAAATAGAAAAAGCCGGCGGAGTCGCTAAAGAGTTCAATACCATCGCCGTTGATGACGGCATTGCAATGGGCCACGATGGCATGCTCTACTCACTGCCATCGCGCGACTTAATTGCTGACTCTGTGGAATACATGGTTAATGCTCACTGTGCCGATGCGCTAGTCTGCATCTCCAATTGCGATAAAATAACACCGGGCATGCTGATGGCCGCCATGCGTTTAAACATCCCGGTAATTTTTGTCTCTGGCGGGCCTATGGAGGCCGGAAAAACCAAGCTCTCTGAGCACAAACTAGATTTAGTCGATGCAATGGTCATCGCTGTTGACGATACCGCCTCCGATGAAAAAGTTGCCGAGTATGAACGCTCAGCATGCCCAACATGCGGCTCTTGCTCAGGCATGTTTACCGCCAATTCAATGAATTGCCTAGCGGAAGCACTCGGTCTCGCCCTGCCGGGCAACGGTACTTTGCTAGCCACCCACGCCGACCGCAAGGAGTTATTTTTAGAGGCGGGCAGGTCAATTGTCGGTATTACTAAAAGCTACTATGAAGATGACAATGAAGCGGTACTGCCTCGTAATATCGCCTGCATTAAGGCGTTTGAAAACGCCATGGCTCTAGACATTTGTATGGGTGGCTCTACCAATACCATTCTGCATTTACTGGCGATCGCCCGCGAGGCCGAAATAGATTTCACCCTCACCCATATGGAAAAGATGTCACACGACATTCCTCAGCTGTGTAAAGTTGCCCCCAACTCGCCGTTATATCACATGGAAGATGTGCATCGAGCAGGTGGAATTTTTGCTATTTTGGGCGAATTAGACCGCGCTGGTAAAATCCACACGGATATCCCAACCATCCACAGCGCAACCTTAAAAGAAGGCCTAGATAAATGGGATATCATGCGCAACCCCAGCCCAGAGGTTTTGAAGTTTTTCCGCGCGGGCCCCGCGGGCATCCCCACTCAAACCGCTTTCAGCCAGGCAACCCGCTGGAGCAAAGCTGATGGCGACAGAGTATCTGGCTGTATTCGCTCACTAGAAAATGCTTATTCTTTGGAAGGTGGATTGGCAATACTGTACGGTAACATCGCCCTAGATGGCTGTGTGGTGAAAACGGCAGGTGTCGATGAATCGATTTTAGTCTTTGAAGGCACAGCCCATGTCACAGAATCTCAAGACGAAGCGGTAGCCAACATTCTTGCCGATAAGGTCAAAGCTGGGGATATTATCATCGTCCGCTACGAGGGCCCTAAAGGTGGCCCAGGCATGCAAGAAATGCTATACCCGACCTCTTACATTAAATCTAAGGGACTGGGTAAAGCTTGTGCACTATTAACTGACGGTAGATTTTCTGGTGGAACCTCGGGCCTTTCAATCGGCCACGTTTCTCCGGAAGCAGCAGCTGGCGGTGCGATTGGCCTTGTCGAAGATGGCGACAAAATTCTTATCGACATTCCTAACCGGGGAATTAATCTACTGATTTCCGATAGGGAACTAGCTGAGCGTCGCACTGCGATGGATGCTAAAGGAAAACTAGCCTGGAAGCCGGTAAAACCCCGTCCTCGCAAAGTATCGACTTCACTTAAGGCCTACGCCCTACTTGCTACATCGGCAGATAAGGGAGCGGTTCGCGACGTCTCCATGCTGGACTAGCTAATTGGGACCTCCGCCTAACCCTGCGCTCGCAACGCTAGCCAGAGGTCTTTAATTAGCTGAGGCCGTCCATATCTGATAAAAGGCGCGCGCTCTCAATTTCAAGTCCATAAAAAAGGGCGAGCGCCCTTTTTTATGGACTGTCTTAACTTTAGCGACTAATCCTCTGCACTAGCCATCTGTATTAATCGTTTCAATTAACTGGTTTAAAACAGACTCCGCTTTGTCATTTTCTATTTGGCAAGTTCCTGCAGCTTCGTGACCACCGCCGCCGTATTTAAGCATCAGCTCACCGACGTTGGTCTTAGAGCTGCGATTAAAGATTGATTTACCCGTTGCATAGACAGTATTTTGCTTTTTCACACCCCAAATTTTATGAATGGAAATATTCACTTCGGGAAAAAGCGCATAGATCATAAACCGATTACCGGCCCATATTTCTTCTTCCTCTAGTAGATTTAACACCACTAGATTATCAAACACTTGCGAACATCGCTTAATTTGCTCAACGAACTTAATTTGCTGCTCCATATAGAGCTCAACGCGCTCTTGCACATCTGGCAACTGTAGAATTTTGTCGATGTTATGGTCTTTACAATAATCAATCAAATCCATCATCAATTCATAATTTGAGATTCTAAATTGACGAAATCTGCCTAAGCCAGTGCGCGCATCCATTAGGAAATTTAACAGCGACCAACCTTTAGGGTCGAGAATGTCATGGCGTTCATACTGAGCGGAGTCGCCAATATCTACTGCGGTTAACATCTCCTCCCACTCCCTGGGGAACACATCGAAGCCGCCATAGTATTCAAACACCACTCGCGCTGCAGATGGCGCCGCTGCATCAATAATGTGGTTAGCTGCTTTTTGATTGCGTATCGTTTCAGATAAGTGATGGTCAAATGCCATATAAACACTGGAGATATAAGGTAAGTTAGTCGTAATATCTCCCTCTGAAACATCGACAGTACCATCTTGCATGTCTTTAGGATGAACGAATTTGATCTCATCAATCAAGTCTAAGTGCTTGAGCAATACTGCGCAGACCAAGCCATCAAAATCACTACGGGTTACTAAACGATATTTTGTATCTGTCACTGCAACTTCCCTCTGATCAAAATTCACACATCAACTAAAAGAATCAACTTACTAGTATTCCCCATTTAAATATAGATCTTAAAATAACATTTACAATATTACAGATCAATTTTAATTTTCAGTCACCAGTAAGTACCTTGAATATACTCCACTATATAGACACATCAAATGCTTATTAGAATAATCGGTTAATTAAGCTGGGTGCTGCTGCTCCTTACGTTGATAGATTAAATCCCAAACTCCATGACCTAATTTTTCACCGCGACGCTGAAATTTAGTAACCGGTCGCGTTTCAGGTTGTGGTGAATAGTTATTAACTCCCGCTTTATTGTTAAACCCCGCAGCTTGCTCCATTACTTCCATCATGTGTTCAGCATAATTCTGCCAATCTGTGGCCATATGAAAACAGCCGCCTACTAGCAGCTTAGCTTTAATGGTCTGCGCAAAGTCGGCTTGTACTATCCGTCGTTTATGATGCTTCTTTTTATGCCAGGGATCGGGAAAAAATAACTGCAGTGTATGCAGTGAATTGTCCGGGATACAATCAGCTAGCACTTCGATCGCATCTTCTGCGTAGATGCGAATATTGGTTAGATTTTCCTCCGCTATTCTCGATAGCAGACGGCCAACACCGGGCTTATGTACCTCAATCCCAATGAAATTCATCTCGGGAGCAGCTTTAGCCATGGAGACCAGAGACTCCCCCATACCAAAGCCGATTTCTAAAACGGTGGGAGCCTCTCGTCCAAATACTTCACAAAAATCGATTAAACCGTCTTTTACCTCTAAGCCAAATACCGGCCACATTTCTTGTAGCGCTTTCTCTTGCCCTAAGGTGGTTCTTCCCGCGCGCATTACGAAGCTGCGAATGGTTCGGTGATGTTGCCTATTCTCTGTCTCTGTCATTATTACTACCAATTACGCTTTTACCAAGCGGTTTAATTAACTAGATTAAACCTGTGAATGTACCGTTATTCTAACTTTAACCTCTTAAGGATCCGAAGAAACACCTACCCCTAATCTGTTGAGGTTACCTTGATTCCCCCTGCCGCAAATATCAAACCACACCAACCGCCAATAAAAACGAGACCACCTAGTGGAGTGAGATAGACGACACTGCTCCCAGCGCCTGCTGCTAGGGCATATAAGCTACCACAAAACAGCAGGATACCTAAAATAAAGCAATAGCCAGAAACTTTCAGCCACTTTGAATGCTCTAACTTAAAACTTAACATGCCGACAGCCAGCAGGGCCAGCGCATGATACATCTGATAAGTCGCGCCGGTGGACACCCAACTGAGCTCTTTTTCAGATAAATGCGCTTTGAGGCCATGACTGGCAAACGCGCCGATCAGTACTGATAGCATCGCGAAAACTGCGGCGCATATTATTAATTGTTGTGCTCTCATCAACTAATCTCTCTACAAAAAATTTGACCCATAAAATTTTTTAAGCACAAAAAAAACCGCCCTATGAGGACGGCTGTTTAGCACACCAGCTATATTAAGCCAGCAGACCACTTTCGTCGGTACCCATTGCGGTTTTCAACTTTTTCATCGCATTTTTTTCAAGCTGACGAATGCGCTCGGCCGATACTTGATACTGCGCCGCGAGTTGATGCAAGGTTGACTTTGTATCACTCAGCCAGCGCTGCGACAAAATATCTCGACTGCGATCATCCAAGCCCTGTAGTGCATTTATCAACTTAGATTCTGAGTGAGACTTCCAATCAGAACTTTCAAGCAAGGTCTCAGGGTTTGTCGAGTGATCTTCCAAGTATTGCGCTGGCGCAAACGCTTTACTGTCGTCATCGTCACTGCCGGTCAAATCAAAGGCGGTGTCGGTGGAGGCCAAACGTCCTTCCATCTCGCGTAGTGTTTTAACTTCAACACCCAGATCTTCAGCGATGTTAGATGCTTCTTGAGTGTTCATCCAACCTAAATCTTTCTTCTTGGAGCGCAAGTTAAAGAATAATTTACGCTGCGCTTTGGTCGTGGCTATCTTAACAATGCGCCAGTTCTTTAAAATATACTCATGCATTTCGGCTTTAATCCAATGCACGGCAAATGAAACCAAGCGCACCCCGACTTCAGGATCAAACCGCTTGACCGCTTTCATCATACCGACGTTGCCCTCTTGGATTAAATCTCCTAGCGGCAGTCCATACCCTGAATAACTTCTGGCGATATGTACAACAAAGCGTAAGTGCGACATCACTAGATGACGAGCCGCTTCCAGATCATTTTGATCTGTTAGGCGCTCGGCAAGTGCACGCTCTTCGACAACGGTTAGCACTGGTATAGCACTAATTGTCTGTAGGTATGCGTCTAAATTTTGTCCCGGGGAAATATGATCAATTGCTAATAAGCTCTTGCCCATCTAATTTTACCACCTTGTATTCTAAATTTGTAAACTTCACTAAGTTAGGCTTTATGCCAATAATGTAAATTATTATTTACAAAAGCGCATTATAAGGTGCGCATTGATCAGGCACTAGTAACCTAATAAAGTTCAAGATAAATTACATCTAATCAAAACAATCTCGGTCAACTACTACTAGTATCTTACCATACCTAGCATCAACAGCATGCTAGGATACACATTTTTGTGCGATTTTCAACACCAACACAAGCCTATTTCATGATACCAAGATTGAACAATCAAAATGTTTGATTCGATATTCAATTAGTCGATAACATTCACTGTGGCTCTAATTGATTAAGAAATTTATTGACCGAGATAAGCGCGGCTACAGTACCAAGCAATAAACTGATTAAGAACAACACTAAACTACCTAGAGCGCCCAAACCCTGCAGCTGAAATTGACTGTTGTACAGTTGTGACAGTTGCAACACTGGGGTTTGCAGCATAATTAGTGTGAGTTCGATAATCACCCAGGCAACGCCAGCGGCCACCACGGCATAGAAGACCCCGGTATATAAAAAGGGCCGGCGTACCCAGTCATTGGTTGCCCCCATTAACTTTGAAACCAAGATTTCATCGCGGCGGCTTTCCACGTTAACTCGAATAGTATTGCCAATAATCAATAAGACCGCACAGGCCAGTATAATACTCAGCGCTATCACGATCCTTTCAACCACCAGTAAAATGGCATTAAATCTTTTCACCCAATCCAAGTCCAATACCGCTTGATCAACCTGCTGCATTGTCTGTAGTTCCATTTTCAAAGCTTCTAACCCCGCGGTACTGGGGTCTTTTGCCAGCACTGAAACCACAGCGGGCAATAAGTTAGCTGGCAGCGAGTCTATTATTTCACTAAAGCCAGAAAACTGCTTAAATTCAAGTAAACCTTGTTCTGCATCGATTAAATCAATCGCCACTAGGTCTTCTCTGATCAGTAATTTTTGCACAAAATTTTCTACTTGCTGATCGGACATACCGACCTGTAGGTAGAGCGAGATTTTATTTTCACTGTCCCAACTATCTGCCAGTCGACTGACATTGGCTAAGGTGGTAAACAAAAAGCTGGGCAGGGCGAGGGCGATTGCCAACACCAGTACCGTCATAAAGGTTGCGATTGGTGAGCGCAGCAATTGCCGCAAACTATCTCTGGCAACTTCTCGGTGATGCTGCAGCTTATGTCGACGCCGATCGCTGGCGCTGGGACTAAACTGCTGCGCTCCTTTTGGAGAAGTTTTACCTGGCGCTTTAGAATCAGACATCGTCAATTAACCTCCCCTCTTTTAACGTCAAGGTGCGACAATTCATGCGTCTGATTAAGCTTAAATCATGACTCGCCACCAGCACTGTAGTACCCACTTGATTAAACTGCTTAAACAGTGTCATCACTTCTGCGGAGAGCTGCGGGTCTAAATTTCCAGTGGGCTCGTCGGCCAGTAGTATTTTCGGCTTGTGGACTATGGCACGCGCGATGCCGATTCGCTGCTGCTCTCCCGCGGACAACTGCTGCGGATTAATTTTTTCCCGGCTGAGCAAACCGACTTTATCTAGGGCGGCGCGCACTCTCCTAGCGGCATCGTCTGCTTGGTAGCCACAAATACGTAAAGGTAAGACAATGTTCTCGAATACTGAGCGATCAAACAGCAGCTGATGGTTTTGAAACACCACTCCTATTTGCTGACGATGCAGCGGAATATCTTTCGAGCCCATAACCGACAGCGCTTTATTAGCCACCTGCACTGAGCCACTACTGGCTCGCTCCATCAACATGATCAGTTTCAGTACCGTGCTTTTGCCCGCTCCCGAGTGCCCAGTAAGAAACACTAGTTCCCCCGCGCCAATGCTAAAAGATACGTCTTGCAGAGCTTCAAACCCTGCGGCGTACTGCTTGCTTACATTCTCAAACTTGATCATTAAATGAGCGCATCCTTAGCCTATCTGTGCATGTTGTCCGCCAGTGAGCGCGGCCTTAATATTTCTAGATCAGCGACCTTTGTAGCGGCCGCTGATTTTCGCTGACCGCTAGTCCTTATCAAACAGCGCCTCAACAAATTGACTGGCAACGAATGGTTGCAGGTCATCAATTTGCTCGCCGACGCCGATAAAACGAATCGGTAAGTTTAGCGACTTGGCAATGGCAAAAATAATTCCACCTTTTGCGGTACCATCTAACTTAGTTAAAGTAATACCGGTGACACCCACCGCCTCGCCAAAAATTTGCGCCTGCGACAATCCATTTTGCCCGGTGCCCGCATCGAGCACTAACATCACTTCGTGGGGAGCGCTGGCATCTTGCTTTTGCATGACTCGGATCACTTTTTGCAACTCTTGCATTAAGTTATCTTTATTTTGTAAGCGCCCTGCAGTATCGGCAATTAAAACATCGACCCCTTTGGCTTTGGCCGACGCCATCGCATCAAACAATACCGAGGCTGAGTCAGCCCCAGTGTGTTGGGCGATGACCGGGACGTCATTTCTTTCACCCCACACTTGTAGCTGTTCCACTGCTGCAGCCCGGAATGTATCGCCGGCGGCGAGCATCACCGATTTACCTTCACCTTGGTACTTTTTAGCTAACTTGCCAATAGTGGTGGTTTTTCCGACCCCATTCACCCCGACCATTAAAATAACATAGGGGCGTTGCTCACTATCAATTTGCAGCGGTTTTTCGACGCCTATCAAGATTGATGACAATTCATCTTTCAGTGCTTTATGCAACGCCTGTGGATCTTTTAGCTCTTTGCGATCTACCTGTTCAGTAAGCTTGGCAATAATCTCCGCTGTGGCTGTGATACCAATATCCGAGGTGATTAAAATAGTTTCAATGTCTTCTAATAGCTCATCGTCAATTTCTTTAGCGCCGAGCAGAAGATCGCCCATCTGCTTAGCCATACCCGCTTTAGTCTTGGCTAAACCAGATTTAATCTTAGCAAAGAAGCTTGGCTTTTCAGCGACTTCTGCCGTGTCTTCAATAGAAGCTGGCGTCGGGATATCCTGCAGCGAGCGAGCAATGTCATTATCTGGCTCTGGCTCTGGCTCTGGCTCTGGCTCTGGMTCTGGCTCTGGCTCTGGCTCTGGCTCTGGCTCTGGCTCTGGCTCTGGCTCTGGCTCTGGCTCTGGCTCTGGCTCTGGCTCGTGGCTCTGGCTCTGGCTCGTGGCTCTGGCTACGTGGCTCGTGGCTACGTGGCTCGTGGCTTCGTGGCTCGTGGCTCGT
>ASZJ01000066.1 GCA_000416275.1 Osedax symbiont Rs1 | reverse complement strand
CTGGCTCTGGCTCTGGCTCTGGCTCTGGCTCTGGCTCTGGCTCTGGCTCTGGCTGAACATTATCAGTGCTGGAAGCGCCTGCTTGTAAAGGATTTTCTGCAATTATTGGCGTATCTTTGGCCGCTGGAACTTCGGCTTCAGCCGACGCTACTGCGGGAGAATCTTGATCGGCGCTGACTGTTTGACTGCCGCTCTCTACTATCTCGCTCGCCACAGCGGCGGCATCTTGCTCAATTTGACTATCGAGCTTTTTTGCTGGCTGCTGGCTTTGCTCTGCTTGAGACTTTTTGGCTGGTTCTATGTCAGCTATATTGTTTTTTTGGAAAAAAAACATTTTTACAATAACAATAAAAGCAATCGCTGCGCCGACATAGGCTGCCATAGCTGGATCTAGACCATTTTCGGTCATCCATAGATAGAGAGAGTCCAATTTTTATCCTCAATTTAAAAAAGTCAGGCGCTTTGATTAAGCACAAACCAGCCCTTTGACTAAACTGTTTATTTTAGCGGCTTATCTTAACATAGCAGTATAAAATACTCATCGCTCAATTTTAGTAAACTTATACTGGCTTAAGCTATGATTTTTCAACATTATGTGGATAATCTTAAGATTCATCTTTGCTGGAGTTTCTTTCCCATGTCAGAGCTTCCCCCCAGAAGACAAAAGCCAAAATTTAAAGAGCACAAGCCGCTTTTCAACCGCACTTATCTTAAATACTTAGCCTTTATCGTCGCTATCGCTATCGTAATATTGAGTAAGAAGCCGCCCGCCCCGCTAGATCAACCTCAAGCGCTACTCAATTCAATATCTGCCTTGCAAGTGCTGAAAGTAGATGAGTTACCGCAGTCGCGTCTATTGTTGTCTTTTTTGAGCAACCCCGCCTTGTCACCGGCGGCTAAAGTGCAGCGCAGTATTGAATACCAAGCGCTGCGCCAGGCGGCAGCCAACTCACCACATTTTCAGTCGGTGCTGTGGACCTACGATAGATTGGAAGTAGAGCTTCGCTGGCCAGCCAGCGCCCACACTAGCAATACAGATGCTCAGCAACTGAGCCTGACACAGAAGTTAGCCGCTTTACAAAAGCAAGCGCTGCTTGGAATCACTGATCAAGACCGCAAGCTGATGATTGCCGAGCACTATCTGCAAAACAACACTGCAGAAAATGCTCTGCTAAATAAATTAACCGCTAATCTCTCCGAATTTTATCCGGGCAGCACTGGCCTGGCAAAGGCTTTTCAAACATCTCCTGCGGCGCTCCTAATCACCGACTCAGAAAGTTCAGAGCCGTTTATTAAGGCACTTGATCAACAATTTGCTGCGATTAGCAGCAAACCAGCAGCCAGTTTCCCAAGCATTCATCAATGGCGTGCAGGCAACACCTCTTTTACAGCTCGTAGCGAGCAATATAAACTGTTGATCGCCTCAGAATTAAACGCCGTTAGCAATCAAACAAACCGCCTTGAACTGCTGAGTCATTTCGTCCTCAGTGAGGTTTTGAAGACCCAGAACATGCCGTTTAGACTGATTCGCCAGCCGATTTTTAGCCATGGCTACCAAGTGCTGATTTTAAGTTCTAAACAAAAAATTTCAAGCAGTGCTATAGAGCAGATCAACCGCCAGCTGCAACAAGCCGACTTAGAAGACATAGTGCTCAAAGTCAAAGACCGTCTGTTAGATGCATACCGATCGCTAGTGCAAGACCGAGAGCGGCTTTTCAAGTTATACAGTAAAAAGCAATTTTATCGATTAATCACTGAGTCAGACTCTGAATATCAAGAGCAACTTGATACAATTACCCTCGAGCAGATTAAACAGCAGATCGATACACTATTAAGCGCGAAAATTTATAGTATTCGCCTACAACCGAGCTAACGCATCTTTATGTCTTCCAAAGCAAAGTCTGGCAAAAAACCCGCTAACAAAAGTCAGCAGCCCCTACAGCTGCGGGTTATTGGTGGTCAATGGCGCAGTCGAAAATTACACTTTCCCGACCTTCAAGGCCTGAGACCAACGCCGGACAGAGTGCGTGAAACCCTGTTTAACTGGCTGCAAAATAGCGTCCCTGCCGCACAGTGTTTGGATTTATGTGCCGGTAGTGGCGCACTGGGAATTGAGGCGCTGTCCAGAGGGGCTAAACACTGTTCTTTCGTGGACTTAGCAGCGCTCTCTTGTCGGGCATTACAAGAGAACTTAAACAAACTTGAATGCACTGCCGCCGAGGTAATCCAGTTCGACGTTATAAAATGGCTTGAACAATCCTCTGGCAACCAGCAGCAGAGCGCTGTGCAGTATGACATTGTTTTTCTAGACCCACCTTTTGGCCTGAACCTCTGTCAAAATATTTGCCAGCTGCTGATCGAAAAAAATCTGCTCAGTAGCCATGCTTTTGTGTATGTCGAAACCGAACCTAGCGCCCAATTATCCCTGCCCTGGACACTGCACCGAGAAAAAATCAGCGGCCAAGTTCGCTATCGATTGTATAAAGTGACCTAGCAGCCTCTCGGACTTAACGCTAGCATTTACCCGACCACTCACAGCAAATATTGGTTGAGCACTAGCGCTCTAGGCTTACTGCGCAACGTCACTTCTGCCATCAATAACTCAGCAGTGGCGACGGCGTCATTTAAGGCATTGTGCGAGTAGTGAGCGGGCAACTGATGCTCTTTGCGCAGGCTCTCTAAACGCAGTTCAGCAGGGTTGTAAGGGGTCAGCGATTTATCTTTGCGCTTTTTAGCGATGACTAAGGTATCTATCATTGGGAACACTGGCGCTAAACCGTACAGCTGGTAACAAGCTTGCTGTAAAAAGGTCCGCTCTATTTGCGCGTAATGCACCAACATTACCTTCCCCGCCAGCGCTGCCAACAAGTCTTCTACCCCGCGAGCCAAACTGATACCGGTGGTTTTATGTTGATCGGTAATGCTGTGTACGGTGACATTTTCTGCGCTCAACAAGCCCTTAGTGTTAATGATTTGATGATAGTTGTGCGCCAATGATATTTGTCCGCGCTGCAAGTGAGTGAAGCCGATACTCAAAATCTGATCACGATGTGCATTAAATCCTGTGGTCTCGAAATCGACACTTAGAATTTGCGTGTCGTAAAGCAACTGCTCAAGCGGTGGAAAAGGCACCGCCAAAAAGTCGCGCAACGGGCTGGGCCGCGCCTTTTTCAGCAACCTTTTACGCTTAGCTTGCAAGCTTAAATACTGTTGTAAAAAATTTTTAGCACTGGCTAAACTACGACGTTCAAAAAGCATAGTGGCTCTCTACCTTAAAAATTTTTTTGCCTTGCATCTTGCAAGGTTTTGATTACTTTAAAAGCATCTTTCAAATGTTCACGTTCCAATTTTGAGATTTCTTTTGGCGGCAGGTAGTTGTCTGGCTGTTGACCGCGACTTATCTGTCGCGCTTGATGTTTCAAGCGCAGCGCTCCCAAAAATTCAAAAGCGTCAATTAAACTTTTTGCCGAGGCCTTAGTTAACATTGAGCTACCCGCTGATTTTTCTAAGCGCTCAAGGGTGTTGACAGCATCAATCCCTAGGGAGAGCGCATAGACTCTCGCCAGTTCAATGATCGGGGCAAGCCCGTTGTGCTTAAGATCTAAGGTGTCTTTATTCTCGCCTTTTGCAACTAAAACAAAGTCGCGAAAGAACCCTAGCGGCGGCCGTAAAGTTAAGGCATTGCGACTTAGATGCGACTGCAACAAAGTATTGGCGGTGGTTTTTTGCAAAAAATTTTCACGCACTCGCTGCAGCAGTGCCACATCGCCATAGACAAAGCTCAAATCAAAAAAGACACTGCCATTTAACAGCGCCTGAGGATTGGGGGTAGAGACCCAGCCGTGAAAATAGCTCTGCCATTTCGCTTGAGACACCCGCCATTTAGGATTGGTCGCCATAATGTCACCTGGGCAATAAATATAACCGCACTTAGCCAGCCCATCACAGACAAAAGTTGCCAGTGCCAGAAACCATTGATCCTCTACAGCACTGGCATCTCTCGCCAGAATAATGCCATTATCTTGATCTGTGTGGCACAGCTGTTCGTGTCGCGCCTGCGACCCGGCGACTATCCAGGCAAACTTCATTGGCGCCTCCCCCAACTGTAATTGCGCTAACTCAATCAAACGCACGGTTATGCCGTTGGTAATCGCCGTCACATGTTTGCCAACATGCTTTGCTGTGGTGCCCATTTTGGCTAAACGCTGCTGCAATTTAGGAATAAGCTGACTAATTTCTACCAGCGCCGCAACATCTGCAGCCTTTTGAATGGATGCCGTGACATGCCCGGCATTTTGCCCTTCTTTATTCATTAAATCAGTTGACGTTATCATCCCCACCAATTGATTGTTATGCATTACTGGCAAGTGATGTACCCGCTTTGCATTCATCAGAATCAACGCATCAAAGGCATTTTTATCCGTTTCAATAGAGAGTAAGTCACAAGTGGTAATAGTCAACACCGGCTCACTCGGTGACAGACCTTGAGCGACACAGCGCTGGCGAATATCTTTGTCGGTCACTATGCCAATTAATTGCTCGCCCCGCACCACCAGCAGCGAGGAGAATCGCAGTTCAGTCATTTTAATGGCCGCTGCGGTAATGCTGGCACTCGCCTCAATAGTAACCACCGGACTGTGATAAATAGATTCAATTGTGACATCCATCAGCGAGGCGTTAATTTTTGCATCATCTGCCAGCTGACTTACTCCTAACTGTAAGCGCTGCTCGGCGGTAGCGGCAAAGAAATTGCTCACTTGTTTGAATCCTTGGAGGCTCCGCTTGAAGTGCTGGTAATTGATCGAGTAAATTAGGCTATCTTCCTCTGCCTCCACCTGAGCATTTTCCGCAATACCCTGCTGACAGAATAGCGCACAAATTTCACCTTCACTGTACTTAGCTAACAATTCTATACTTCGATCTTTGCCCGACAGGTAATAGCGCAAACTGCCCTTGCGCAAAATATACAGCCTTGGCTCTACTACATCATCCGGCGGCAGAGTTACTCCCTGGCGAAGATAACAGATGTTGATCAATTTTAGCAGCGCGCTAATCCGGTCATCCGGCAGCCGATCAAAAGGTGGTATCTCCTTTAAAAAAGTACTGATATCTGCTAAATCTTCTGCCATTTTCTACCCCTTCTCTTTAGGGAGTCTTTGAACAAGTCCACCTCTAATGTGGATAACTTGCTCAAAATCTCCTTAGCCTATGTCGATAATTTTTTAGCTACTAGTTTTAATGCACCGAGTACAGCTCGTCAACATTTTGCCGCTCTTCTAAGACTAAAGTGTAATTGGGGCATCTGGCAAAGCTTGTTAGCCTATAAACTTAGCATTGTCGTCAGTATTATTTCTCTGGCTAACTGCTTTAGTCACGGAGTTATCAACGTAACTGCACCTGTATTAGGTACGGCTATTACTGATAAGCCGTCCTTTACTATAAAAACAACAGCATGGGTATTATTAACAGAATGTACCCGAAGGAGATTTTCGGTGGAAAAAAATTCATCCTACTGGCAGGAGAACCTGCGCATTATTACCACTTGCCTAATTATTTGGGCAGTGGTGTCTTATGGCTTTGGCTTAATATTAGTTGAACCTTTAAACACGATCAGATTAGGTGGTTACAAACTCGGCTTCTGGTTTGCTCAACAGGGCTCTATTGTCACTTTTGTCGTATTAGTTTTTTGGTACTCATACAAAATGAATAAATTAGACAAAAAATACGGGGCTGAGGAATAAACATGGAAGAACTAAAACTATATACCTACATTGCTGTTTTTGGCTCTTTCACGATGTATTTCGCGATTGCATGGTGGGCTCGCGCAGGCACCACAAAAGAATTTTATGTCGCTGGCGGAGGCATTGGACCAATACAAAACGGCATGGCGATTGCAGCCGATTGGATGAGTGCCGCGTCTTTCATTTCCATGGCGGGTTTGATTGCTTTCCTCGGCTACGGTGGATCGGTATTCTTGATGGGCTGGACCGGTGGTTACGTGCTACTGGCGATGCTGCTAGCCCCCTATTTGCGCAAACACGGCAAATTTACTGTTCCTGAATTTATCAGCGATCGCTATTACTCCAAAACAGCCCGAGTTGTCGCGGTGATCTGCTTAATCATTGCCTCACTGACTTATATTATCGGCCAAATGAAAGGAGTTGGGGTCGCCTTCTCTCGTTTCTTGGAAGTTGACTATGGTCTAGGCCTTGGCATAGGCATGGGCGTGGTTTGGGTTTACGCGGTGTTAGGGGGTATGAAAGGTATTACCTACACCCAAATTGCCCAGTACGTAGTACTGATTTTTGCCTATACTATTCCCGCTATTTTCATCTCAATGCAGCTGACCGGTAATCCTATTCCGCAACTTGGTTTGGGTAGTACCTTAGCGGATGGCAGTGGCGTATATCTACTCGACAAGCTTGACTTAGTCGTCACAGAGCTTGGCTTTAAGGAATATACCACCGGCCAGTTAGGTAATAACGCTAATATGATCGCCTATACGCTATCACTAATGATAGGTACTGCAGGTCTACCACACGTTATCATGCGCTTCTTCACTGTACCTTCCGTTAAAGCGGCACGTTCTTCTGCGGGTTATGCACTAGTATTTATTGCATTACTCTACACAGTGGCACCTGCCGTGGGCGCGATGGCACGTTTGAACTTGATGAACACTATTGAGCCTGCAGCCGGCGAAAATTTAGTCTATGCAGAGCGTCCACAGTGGTTCAAGGATTGGGAAAAAACTGGCCTATTGAAGTTTGAAGATAAAAACAACGACGGTAAAATCCAATACACTGCCGACAAGGCCACCAATGAAATGGTTAAAGTCGACCGTGACATTATGGTGCTAGCTAACCCTGCTATCGCCAACTTACCCAACTGGGTGATTGCCTTAGTCGCCGCTGGTGGTTTAGCAGCAGCGCTGTCAACTGCCGCTGGATTACTGTTGGCGATATCGTCCTCAATCTCGCACGATTTGATGAAGGGCATCTTAACCCCGGATCTCTCGGAGAAGTCAGAGCTACTCGCGGGCCGAATTGTGATGACGGTGGCGATTTTAATCTCCGGCTACCTCGGGCTCAATCCGCCTGGCTTTGCCGCAGGGACGGTCGCCCTAGCCTTTGGCTTGGCTGCATCGTCGATATTCCCGGCACTGATGATGGGGATCTTCTCGCGCACTATGAGTGGTCCTGCGGCAATTTGGGGAATGTGTTCTGGTATCGGCGTCACTATGCTCTACGTGTTTATGCACAAGGGCATTATGTTTATCCCGGGCACTTCGTTCCTCGGTGGTTTAGATCCTAACTGGTTCTTTGGAATTTCACCGAACGCCTTCGGCGCTGTCGGCGCCGCTGTTAACTTCGCAGTGGCTTTCGCGGTCTGTCGAGTAACTGGACCTGCACCTCTTGAAATTCAACAGTTGGTTGATAATTTGCGCGCTCCCACAGGTGGCATTAGCGCTGCCCACGATCATTAATTTGATCTAACTGGCTAAGCCAAAAAGCTGCTAGTCTGCATAGACGACTAGCAGCTTTGTTTGTGCTAGTCTTTAATATTCCTAAGCTGCTTAAATATTTAAGCCAGTAACTCTACTACACCTCAATTTATTTTTAATTCAAATATTAAAAAACGGACCACAATGTGAATAAGCATACCAAAATTGCCATTTTAATCGCTCCAGTGCTAGCCATACTCGCCTTTGCAGCGACCGATATGCTCACTGAGTACCAGGCGTCTGAAAAACGTATATTTGTGATGCAAGTACAAGACAAATGCGACATCAAAGCTAAACAGTGCGTGCTTAAATCTGATCAATTCCTGCTCAGTTTTTCTGACGCCGATGGGCAGACCGTCATCAACTCAACTTATCCACTGGACACTGCCACTTTATTTATTGTGGATAAAAGCAATCAAGCGACCAGTTACCCGCTGGGGATGATTACTACTCCTTATTACTGGCGCGCCAATACCAACCTAGGTGAATTGATTAACCAGAGCGGAACGGTACAAAAATTGCGAATTATCGCCAATATCAAAGGCGGTTCATATATTAGCGAATTTGCTAGCACCACCTTATAACATTATCCTGAATCCGTGACTTCAAAGTGAATACAGAGTGTAAGATATTGGTTCTACAGTGGAATTGAAAAATCTTAGCTGCACCCGTAGGTTCAGCGGGTATTTTTCTAACCGCTGTAGAATCAAGAGCTTGCGCTATGTGGTGCTGTGAAGTCACTGATTCAGGATTTTAACAGCCGGTCATTGCTTAACCGCAGGCCGAAAACCCAGCACGCTCGATGAAATAGATTAAACCTATATGTTTCAAAATTGGCAATTGATTAGTGTTAGCTTAGGTTACATCTGCCTGTTGTTTGTCATTGCCTTCCTCGGCGACAAGTACCGACACAAGATTCCGCAGCGCAGCCAACCGATCATTTATGCGCTGACGCTGGGTGTATACTGCACTTCTTGGAGTTTTTTAGGCACCACCGCGCAGGCCGCCAACAATATTTTTTCCCACTTACCTATTTTTATCGGCCCTATTTTACTATTTATTTTTGCCTGGCCTTTTATTCAGCGGATAATCAAAACCAGTTTAAAACTCAATATCACCTCGATTGCTGACCTGCTGGCAGCCCGTTACGGTAAATCACAAAAATTGGCGGTAATTGTCACTATAGTCGCCTTAATTGGCACTATGCCCTATATCGCCCTACAGCTAAAAGCGATTGTCTACTCATTCCAACAACTGACCGCAGCCCAGGAGATAAACACTTGGCAAACCGGTTTAATTGTGACCATTCTACTGGCCGGTTTCACGCTGTTTTTTGGGATTCGCTCGGTAGATGTCACCGAACGACACCCTGGAGTTATGCTAGCTATCGCCTTTGAATCACTGCTAAAAGTAAGCGCCTTTTTGATCCTCGGCATCTACATTATTTATTTTGTTTACGACTCTCCTACTCAGCTATGGCAAGCATCTAAAGCCAACAATTTACTCAGTCAACAATTACAACTTCCCAATTTAGCGACGATGCTCGGCTCACTTATTATTGGAATGACCGCTTTTTTAGCCCTGCCACGACAATTTCAAGTGATGGTGGTTGAGCTGCGCAAAGCCAGTGATAGTCAGCTGGCCCGATATATATTTCCCCTCTATTTACTGGTGTTCGCGCTCTTTGCCATTCCGCTTGGCTTAGCCGGTCAATTGCTACTTGGCGATACGGTCGCTGCAGATTCCTATGTTTTATTCTTACCGGCGATCCACGATCAATTTTGGCTGACGCTACTGGCATTTCTCGGGGCAATTTCAGCTGCCAGCTCGATGGTGATTATCGCCGCTATAGCACTGAGCACTATGCTCAGTAATGAAATATTTTTTCCGCTGCTGTTCAATCACCATCACCAAAACGAGAGTAATTATTCACGCTTTAAAAGCCGGCTCTTAAATGTTAGAAAAATACTCGCCTGCCTAGTTATTTTGCTCGGCTACGGAGTGTTTCTTACCGCCCCGCCGGATAAGCTCTCATCTCTAGGGGAGATCGCCTTCGGTGCTATCGCGCAGCTCACCCCTGCGCTACTGGCGGCTTTTTATTGGCGATCGAGTAGTTTAACCGGAGTGATTAGCGGTTTAACCGCAGGATTTTCGCTGTGGTTCTTCCTCAATTTGCTACCGCAATTCGGTCTTTATACCCAGCCGATTAGCAGTGACCTGCTACCCACGCATATGTTGATTTCATTAATCAGCTTACTGGTCAATGTGGTCGTACTCTGGTGGGTTTCACAATTTAGTCGCCAGAGTGTGCAGGAGCGCGTGCAAGCGTCGCACTTTCTAGACTGGCAAAGCCCGAATAGTTTGCAGCCTCCGATCAATAAGAATATTGATGCCAGCGAACTACAATTGCTCGCCTCGCGCTTTGTCGGCACGCACAAAGCCAAGATTGGCTTTAATCAATTTCACGCCTCCAACGATGCCAAATATTTAGGTTCAAGACTCTACAACTACAACTTGATTGAGCACACCGAGCATATGCTGACCAGCGTGATGGGATCGGCCTCTTCGCGGTTAATGATTTCTTCGGCCCTGGAAGGGAAGGAGATAGCCTTAGATCAGATTGCTTTATTAATTGAGGATGTATCCTCACAGGGCACTGAGTTTAATCAGGCGCTATTACAAAGCGCGATCGAAAATAGTGCCGAGGGTATCTCTATCGTCGATAAAAAATTGAACTTAGTCGCTTGGAACCGCCGCTACATTGAGCTATTTGACTACCCCCAAAAACTGGTTTACGTCGGCTGCCCAATCGAGAGTTTAATTCGCTACAATGTTGAACAAGGTCGCTGCGGTCCCGGTGATATTGAAGAAAAGATTCGCAAGCGTCTACTGTTTTTACAGCGTGGCACACCGCACAGCTCTGAGCGCCGACACAACACCGGACAAGTGATAGGCATCCAGGGAAACCCTTTGCCGGACGGCGGTTTCGTGATGATATTCTCCGATATTTCAGCCTTTCGCCAAGCGGAGCAAGTATTGCGTGAAGCCAATCAAGACTTGGAAACCCGCGTCGAAGAGCGCACCAAAAGCTTACAGATTTCCAACCGAGAATTAGAGAGGGAACGGGAAAAAGCAGTCTTAGCGCACATCAAAAAAAGCCAATATTTAAATGCCTGCAGCCACGATCTGATGCAGCCTCTAGAGGCTGCTCGGCTATTTACTGCCGCTCTATCCACCCAAAAAGGATTAAACAGAGAGCATCAGGCGCAAATTTTCAATATCGAAAACTCTCTAAAAGTAGCCAGCTCTCTGCTGAGCGAATTGGGTGAAATAGCGAAAATAGAAAGTGGCAATATTGCGATTAGAAAAAAAGCTTTTCCACTCAATGACTTATTAATCAGTCTTGCCAAAGAATTTAACGCCCACGAAGATAAAATAGATATTACACTGTCGGTTAGATACAGCTCTGTATGGGTGTACTCAGATCCTAACTTACTGCGTCGCATCTTACACAACCTAATTGCCAATGCCTTTAGACACGCTAGCCCTGGTAAAGTAGTGGTCGGTTGTCGAAGACACCAAGAGTTGGTTTCGATTGAAGTTATCGATAATGGCCCGGGGATTCCCCTGGACAAACAACTGTTAGTGTTCGAACAATTCACTCAATTAAACTCTCACAACAGTAAAGGCTTAGGTCTCGGCTTGAATATAGCCAAGAGCTTTTCGCAATTGCTAGAACATCCATTTTCGCTGCGTTCGGTGCCCGGAAAAGGCTGTAATTTTGCGATTAAGATTGCCACTGCCGAAGTTATAGCGAGCAATACTCTTACGACTCATCAAGATTTATCTGCGAATAGTATTATCAGCTTACAGGGAGTGACGGTGCTCTGTGTGGAGAACGATCCTAACTTGCTAGCAGCTATGGTCGCGCTGTTAGAATCTTGGAAGTGCCGACCTCTAGCCTGCGATAACTCGGCCCAGGCATTTAGCTACTTTCAAGACTACAACGATGAGATAGACATCATGCTCATGGACTATCAATTGTCAGAGAGTACTTCTGGCTTAGATTTGATGCAGGAGATAAGCAGCGCCTCAAACTACGGTATTTCAGGGATATTAATCACTGCAACAGCCGATCATGAGCTACCTAATAGAGTGGCGAAGGCAGGCTTTAGCTTTCTGCGAAAACCGATGAAACCCGCCGCATTACGCGCCTTGATAAGCGCTATTCTAACCCAGAAAATGCAGCAGGATTACTCACTGTTGGAAAACGGTGACGAGCCAACTTCTAACTGATTAATCGCGATGACTGCCTGGGTCCGATTGAATACTTTTAACTTGCGAAAAATCGCCGTGGCATGTGCCTTTACGGTCGCTTCAGACAAGTTCAGTTGATGAGCTATTTGTTTATTTAACAGTCCTTCGGCAAACATTAATAATATTTTATGTTGTTGAGGAGTCAGCGAGCGAACGCGCTCGCCGATATCAGACTTATCGCTGACACGGTTTAAATTAATATGCTCGGGCAACCAAGTGTCCCCTTTTAGAACTTGCTGGATAGCCTTAAAAATCATATCCACCGGGGTGGATTTAGGGATGAATCCGGATGCGCCAAATTCCATTGATTTGATCACAGTGTCGTCATCTTCGTGTGCGGAAACCACCACTACCGGAAGCTGCGAATATTGACTGCGAATTTTAATCAACGTGTTAAAGCCATGGGCGCCGGGAATATTTAAATCGAGTAATAGCAGGTCAGCATCTCGATTATTATCTAAGGCGATGTTCAGCTGTTCTATGCTTTCAGCTTCTATCCAGCTCACTGTCGGCAGCTTAACCATCAACGTTTGTAACAGAGCTTGACGAAACAGTGGATGATCATCAGCAATTATAATCTTACGCGGGATATTCATAGCCCTCCTAGTTCTTCTTATTGTCAACAATCCATTATAGCGCAAAGCAAGCTGCGGCAGTAGCTTCTTATCCTGCAGCAGCTTAGCGGACCATCTCTGAGCATTTTATCAGGCTTAAATGGCCCAATCTTCCGCCATGTGTTGATTTTTCCAATTTACATAGTTAGCTGCCGTATAGCTAAAGAAATTAATTTCCTTTTCGGTTAAAGGCCGCACTTGCCTAGCGGGTCGGCCTACATACAAATAACCGCTTTTAAGTATTTTACCTGGCGCCACTAAACTGCCGGCACCGAGCACCACTTGCGACTCAACAACCGCGCCATCCATCACCATTGACCCCATACCAATCAACACTTGATCGCCAATCGTACAACCGTGCAGCATCGCCAAGTGACCAATCGTCACTTCACTGCCAATAATTAGCGGTAAACCCTCTGGATTGCCTGCCCCTCTGTGCGTTACATGCAATACTGATCCATCTTGAACGCTGGTTCTTGCGCCTATGCTGATCCGTTGTACATCCCCTCTAATCACCACCGTCGGCCACACTGAAACATCATCACCGATACTCACATCACCAATAACCACCGCCGATGGATCGATAAATACCTGCTTACCCAATGTTGGGCTAATACCTTGATAAGATCTTAATTTCATACCTACCTAACCTTTCAATCTATGCGTTTATAAATTCTGCCGGCTAGCTTGCCAGCATATTTTAGACGTTTAAGTTCAATGATTTAATTGCATTGCGCCTGCTTATATAGCTTCTGTTCCACTGAGCTGACACCTCTATTATTACCTGAATGCTGCCATTTGCAAGCCTCTGATAAGCTTTGCAATATTTCTTTATTCAGCAACATAAAGTGACTAATACTCAGTTTGACTGTAACTAGAGTTGAATTTGCTTATTTTGTCATTATTATGATTATTATATTAAAGCCTTCCAGTAAAATACCGCTCGTCTAGATAGGCCTACCGTACTGTGATGATAGTACTGTGATGATGATACCGCGAGCGGGTGCCACTAGATAGTGCCGCCAATGGCTTCCAACCCTACCAACAAGACGGAGCAGTTCTCATGCCAAACAATGCCTTTGAATATTCTATGCAGGCAGATTTACCCGCGTTCAGCCAACTGGTAGTCGGTGAAATAAACCCCCAGCTAGATAAAATTTTGTCCGACAACCAGCAGGCGATTGACGCCATACTACAACAGGCACAAGAGTCAGATAGTGGCAGCTATAGCTGGGATAACTTAGTGGCGCCAATTGAACAGTTAAATGATCAGCTCAGTAATTTTTGGTCACCGGTTTCGCATCTCAACGCGGTCTGTAATACCGATGAATTACGGCTAGCCTATAACCAAGCTCAGCCTAAGCTCTCTGCTTACTATACCAAAATCGGCCAAAACCATGCACTTTACTCAGCCTATAAGCAACTCGCTAGCGATTCGTTAAACCCTCACCAGCAAAAAGTGATCAGCAATGCGCTGCGTGATTTTGAACTCTCCGGAGTGGCGTTAACTACTGATAAAAAGAAAAAATTTGCCGCGATTAAATTGCGTACCACTGAGTTGAGTAACAAATTTTCTGAAAACGTTTTAGATTCTACTCAAGCTTGGCAAAAGCACATTACCGATGTCACTGAACTAGCGGGTATGCCGGAACTGGCGCTGGCAGCTGCACAACAGGCCGCTAAAGAAAAAGACTTGGACGGCTATTTACTAACCCTTGAATTCCCCTCCTACCTACCGGTAATGACCTACTGTGATAATCGCGAATTACGCTTAGAGGTGTACACCGCGTTCGCCACCCGAGCGTCCAATACTCAAGCCAACCAACAGTGGGATAACAGCCCGATCATTGCCGAGCTGTTGGACTTGCGCCACGAACAGGCCGAAATATTGGGGTTTGACAGCTATGCACACTATTCGCTGGCGACTAAAATGGCCAACACTGCCGAAGATGTACTGGGCTTTCTCAACGAATTAGCCAGCCACAGTGTCGATACCGCCCGGGCAGAGTTTGCCAGTTTAAGCGAGTACGCTGAACACGAGTCGGGCTTAAAATCACTCAGGGGCATCAAGGCCTGGGATGTTGCCTACTTTAGCGAAAAATTAAAACTAGAGAAATTTGCCATCTCCGATGAGCAGCTTCGCCCCTATTTTCCGATCGACAAAGTACTAACTGGGTTATTTGAGATCACCTCTAGATTGTTCAATTTTAGCATCCGCCAAGTCGAACAGTTTGACACTTGGCATCCAGATGTAAGCTTGTATGAAATAAGCCGTGATCAGCAAATCATCGCGCGCTTTTATTTAGATCCTTTTGCCAGAGCCAATAAACGCGGTGGCGCTTGGATGGACGTCTGTCGCAACCGCCGCATCGACAGCGATGGCAACTTGCAGTTACCGACCGCTTATCTAGTCTGTAATTTCAACGCTCCGGTGGGCAGTGATCCCGCGCTACTTACCCACAATGAGCTAACCACCCTATTTCATGAGTTTGGCCATGGCTTGCATCACATGATGAGCAAAGTTGAATACGCCGACATCAGCGGCATCAATGGAGTGCCTTGGGATGCGGTGGAGCTGCCCAGCCAATTTTTAGAAAACTGGTGCTGGCAGCCCCAAGCGCTGGCAATCATCTCCGGGCACTACCTCAGTGGGGAGACCTTGCCGCCGAAGATGCTCGAGCAATTAATTGCCGCGAAGAACTTCCAGTCGGCGATGACCATGGTCCGTCAATTGGAATTTTCAATATTTGATTACCGCCTACACCTTGAACACAACATAGTAGCCTCGCAAGCTGCGAGTCGCGTCCAGCCATTATTGGATGAAATTCGCCAGCAGGTCGCCGCCGTAGCAGCTCCGGCGTTTAACGTCTTCCAGAACAGTTTCAGTCATATTTTTGCCGGGGGCTACGCCGCTGGTTACTACAGTTACAAGTGGGCTGAAGTGCTTTCAGCAGATGCTTATTCACTGTTTGAGAGCAAAGGTATATTTCACCGAGAAACCGGGCAACTGTTTCTCAACTGTATCTTGGAAAAAGGCGGCAGTGCCGAGCCGCTGCAATTGTTTGTCGATTTTAGAGGCAGAGAGCCGAATACTGAGGCTCTGCTGCGCCACAGTGGTATTGATTCGTGAGTGTCGTGAAACGCTTTGTAGCGGGGGCAGTTTGCCCGCGCTGCGCACAGATGGACACGATTCGCGTGTATCGCAATGATATTCGCGAGTACCGTGAGTGTGTGCGCTGCGATTATAAAGATGGCCAGAATCTAGACGGCACTCCCGAGCAAGTATCTGAGCTGCAAACTAGAGTCAACCAAGCGCAGCCCATCGACCCCAACGCGATCAAAATAGCCCCGGTCACGGCTCAGCCGATTAACTTCGACCCAAATCCTAAAGGAGCGCACAAAAAATGACTCAACAGCGCTGTGCCTGGGCTCTAGAGAGCGAAATAGAGGCCGACTATCACGATAGACACTGGGGAATACCCTGCCAAGATGACAAAACACTGTTTGAGTTTATCATTTTAGAGGCGGCACAAGCGGGCCTCAGCTGGCGCACAGTGTTGGAAAAGCATGCAGGTTATAAGCACTATTACCAGGATTTCGATGTGCAAGCTGTCGCTAATTTTGAGCAACAGTACCTCGCTGAAATGCTGCTAGATCCGGCGATTATTCGCAACAAACTCAAGGTTAATTCGTCGGTGAAAAATGCGCAAGTGTTCATTGCAATTCAGCAGGAGTTCGGCTCTTTTGCCAAATATTTATGGGCCTTTGTTGACAATCAACCCCTGCAGAGCAAACTGACAGACTATCGCGCCGCACCGGTAGAGTCCGCTGTGTCAAAAGCGCTCTCCAAAGATCTAAAAAAACGCGGTATGAGCTTTGTAGGTCCCACAATCATGTACGCATATATGCAAGCTGTCGGCTTGGTAAATGATCATGAAGTTAGCTGCCCTTGCTACCGGGACTGCTATCAAGCGGGTCTCGACTTTACGCTTGAGTAACTGCTGCAGATTTTAGCTCAAGGAGCTCTGAACAAGTCACACACGCTCCGCAGGGAGGTATGGGAATTGTTCATAGGCTCACTAATATAGTGGTCACTGACCATTTGATTATTTGATTATTTGATTATTTGATTATTTGATTATTTGATTATTTGATTATTTGATTATTTGATTATTTATCGAGCCAAGTATCCGTGCGGCTCAGCCAGTAAAAGCCGACGCAACTAGTCACTGCTCTGCCTGCATACAGCGCCAGAAGCGCAATCCACAGACCGTGATTGAGCAGGCTTTGGCTGAGATACCAGACCGGGAAATACACACCAGCCACCGAGACTAACATGGCATTTTGCATCACCGCCACTTTAGTCGCCCCGATAAAGACTCCATCCAGTAAATAGCTAGTCATGGCGATGAGAGGCAAGACCACCAGCCAAGGTAAATAAATACTGGCGTTAACCCGCACCGCCTCAATCGAGGTCAGCAGATTAATAAATAAATTTCCGGCCACCAAAAAAACTAAGCTAAACAGCACCGCCACGCCAATCGAAAGCACGGCGGCGGCCGTTACTAACCGATAGAATTTATCGAGATTTTTCGCACCTATCGCCTTGCCGGTCAGTGCTTCTAGAGCGTGCGCAAAACCATCTAAGACATGCGAAATAAGCATCACAAAGGTCATCAAAACCGCATTCGCGGCCAGTATATCAGCCCCCAGTTTTGCCCCTTGCGCGGTAAAAAAGGCCATCGCCAGCAACAGTAAAATAGTCCTGAAAAATAAGTAGCGATTAACTTGAAATATCGGGTAGTAGTGGCGCAATTTAGTCAAGCTCGCATAGGCAATTTCACCGGAGACCTTTTTCAACATCTCTCGGCAAAACCACAGCCCTAAGCCAAGTCCAAAATACTCCGAAATGACCGTGGCGTACGCTAAGCCCTCGGCTTTCATACCCAGCACATTAACCGCGATCAGATCCAAAAAAACATTAAGTAAGTTAGTACTCACCAACAGGATAAGCAGTACTTTAGTATTTTGATTACCGACAAACCAGCCCAGCAATACATAGCTACACAGCACTGCCGGAGCACCGTAGATTCGAATGCTAGCATACCACTGCGCCTGGGGGAGCACCTGCGCCTCTGGAGCCAGCAAGCTCAGCGCTAACTCAATAATTGGCTGTTGCAGCAACAGTAAAACCGCTGCAATAAATAGCGCTACAAGCATCGATTGAGCGAGCACCGTTCGATTCGCCGATCCATCTTCTGCGCCGACTATTTGCGCGATCATGCCGGTAGTTCCCATCCGCAAAAAACCAAACGACCAATAGACAAAAGCAAATATAGTGCTGCCAATAGCAATTGCCGCTAAAAATCGGCTATCCGCTAAATGACCGATCACCGCTATATCGACCAGCCCCAATAGCGGCTGCGAGATGTTCGACAACATAACTGGCCAAGAGAGCAGCCAAATTAATTTATAGTCACCTTGCTCAGTTTTGAGCATTAGAACTGGCTGCGCTTTTTCGGCCATAGATAGATGCCAATAAAAATAGTCATGGCTGCCACCACTACAGAGGGACCCGCCGGAGTGTCAAATTCAAAGGAAGCCAACAGCCCAACCACCACTGCAATACAGCCTAACAGAGAGGCGAGCAACGCCATTTGTTCGGGGGAGCGACTTAAAGGTCTAGCGCTGGCAGCGGGGATAATTAGCAGTGAGGTGATCAAAAGTACGCCGACTATTTTCATCGCCACCGCAATCACCAGCGCGATCATCAGCATTAACAGCAAGCGCATTTTAGCGACTGGCACTCCCTCTACCGCCGCCAACTCTTCGTTAATGGTCATGGCGATCATTTGCGGCCAAAAGTAGTACAGCACGATTAATACCAGACCGCCGCCGACTAGAATCCACCACAGATCTTCTGGCAGTATCGCCAACAGATCGCCAAACAAAAACGCCATCAAGTCGATGCGCGCATCTTCAATAAATGAAATAGTCACCAAACCTAGTGACAGTGAGCTGTGTGCCATAATGCCAAGCAGCGTGTCAGTGGCAATAAATTGCTGTTTTTGCATCGCCACCAGCACCACTGCCAACAGCAGACAACACAAAATAATCGCGATATTGAGATTTAACTCAAAGAAAATACCGATAGAGACCCCAAGGAGTGCGCTATGGGCTAAGCTATCGCCAAAGTAGGACATTCTACGCCACACTACAAAAGCCCCTAAAGGTCCGGTGACAAGTGCGACACCAAGGCCTCCGAGTACTGCAAAAAGTAAGAAATCGTAGTACATTTAGTGCTGACACTCCTCGGTGGGTGGCTGTTTAGTCACATCGCCGTGTAAATTGTGATCGTGGTTGTGGTGATGCGCGTACAGAGCCATGGTCTTGGCACTCGCTGCACCAAATAAATCGATATACGACGGATCGCTGGTAATTTTCTCCGGGTGGCCCGAACAACAGATATGCTGGTTCATACAAATCACGTGATCGGTTGCCGACATCACTAAATGCAAATCATGCGAGATCATCAAGACACTGCAGCCACGCGCTTTTCTAATATCTGAAATCAACTGATAGAGCTCGATCTGACCGTTTATATCAACTCCCTGCACCGGTTCATCTAACACTAGTAGCTGTGGGCTGCGCAACAGAGCTCGCGCCAGTAATACCCGCTGCATTTCCCCCCCTGATAAACCGTGGATAGAGCTGTTTAGCAAACCTTGAATATTGACACTGGCCACCGCCTCGTCAATTGCATGCTCAGAGAGTTTTCGGTCTATTTTCAAAAAACGATGCACACTAAGCGGAAAGGTACTGTCAATGTGCAGCTTTTGTGGCACGTAGCCAATCACCAAATTCGGCTTTCGCCACACTGAACCGCTGTCGGGCTTGATCAAACCAAGTACTATTTTTACCAAGGTGGTTTTGCCCGCCCCATTTGGCCCGATCAAAGTCGTGATGCAGTCTGTGTGTAAATTAAAGCTGACATCGCGCACCACTCGCTTTTCAGCAAAGCTGATATTGACCCCTGCAAGCCTGACTATATCGCTATTCATCAATCGCTATTCTCCAGGTTAAGCGCGGCAGTTTCGGCGGCACAATTTGGGCATTTACCGACGATCTCTAAATGCTCTCGCTCCACTACAAAGCCCATATCATCAGTTATCGATGTAATTGCACTGGCCAGCGTTGACGACTCTAGCTCCACTGCTAACTGGCATTGCTGACAAATTAAAAAGCAGCTGCTAGCTTGATGTCCAGGATGCGAACAGCCGATGAAAGCATTTAATGATGAAATGCGATGCACTAAGCCCTGCTCTTGCAAGAACTCAAGTGCGCGATAGACGGTCGGTGGCGCAGAGTTAAAGCCCGCCTCCTTAATTGCCGGCAATAATTCATAGGCGCCCAATGGTCGATGGCTCTGCCAAACCAGCTCCAGTACTAATTTTCTAATTTTAGTAAAGCGCTGCCCATGTGTGGCACACAATTGCTCTGCATCTGCCATGGCCTGGGTTATGCAACGGCCATGGTCATGCTTTGACTGGAAGGTAAATGCCAAAATATTCTCACTTTCTTCGATGGGTTGTTGCTGCGAAAAGTCTTTAATGTAATAATTGTTATATTATAACTTTTTATTTTAGGCAGTACTAATGAAATTTCACCGACAGCTCAGTCAATCCCACAAAATCACCCATGTGCGCCCTTCTTTCCCAACAGCCGCCTGTGCCCTGCAGATAATACTCGGTATTGGGGCCCTGTTTAGCAGCTCGCTCAACGCCGCTACATATGCCGAGCCAGGCTTTATCTTGACCAGCATCAAGCCGCTCCAGCTAATTGCCGCAGACATTACCCAGGGAGTCATTAAAGCGGATTATCTACTGCCGGCCGGTGCCTCGCCCCACGCATATTCGCTGCGTCCCTCCGAGGTTAAAAAAATCCACAACGCTAGCAGCATCTACTGGGTGGGGCCGATGCTGGAAACATTTATGCAAAAGCCTCTGTCTAAATACCCGCTAAAGACCTTTGCCCTCGCTAGCTTAATCGATAGCGGTGCCAAGCCTACAGCGCCATTGGTCGCACAACCCAGTGCCGAACTTGATCACGACGATGCAGAGCATCGGCACGACAGCCAGTTTACAGACGCCAGCCACCCGCCAAAGCGACACATTCATCAATATCAGGGACTAGATCCGCACCTCTGGCTCAGCCCGAAGATGGCTTTAAAAATCGCCGCCTTAATTAAACAGCAAACCATTCTTCTCTATCCGCAACACCAGAGCCGACTCGAGCTAAATTATCAACAATTTAAAGAGCAGTTGCAGCGGTTAGATGTGGCGTTAACTGCCGATTTAAGTAGTTTGAGAGCGTTGGGTTTTTTGGTCTTTCACGATGCCTACGCACGCTTCATCGAACACTATCAGCTCAACCAAGTCGCCGCGTTAACCATCAACCCCGCGAAACGCCCAGGAGCTAAACATCTAGCGGAAATCAAACAGATATTAATTGAGACTAAGCCAGTCTGTATTTTTAGTGAACCGCAATTCAGCAGCGTGGCGATTGATTCAGTGGTAAGAAACCAAACCATTAAAGTGGCGCAACTAGACCCATTGGCAACCCAGTCAAACTATACAGATAACCGCTATAGCGGCTTCCTACGCGATTTTGGGCAGCAGTTCATCGACTGTTTGAGCCATTGAGAAACTCTAACCCACTCTGTTTACTTGAATCTGCGACTTAATCGTGGATCCAGAGTGTAAGATAGCCCAGCTAAAGATAATCGGGAATGCAATGCCAGCGCTTGCGCCGAGATTGCTAAGATTGAATATCAGATTGCTTAAAAAGCGCTTGCGAGAAGACCTTTGCAAGAGCTGCTTGAGAGCTGTAAGCAGGCCAGACAAGCCTAGCCAACTGCTGCCAAGTGATTATCCCACTGTATAGCGGTATTTTTTAGGAGCAGCGTTTTGCTAGCTTGACGCGGATTTATTTGATAGACACGCCCGCGACCGCTACTGACAATAAACTCGCCCTCGCTCGCCCCTGCAGTGATGCCACAGCCATCTTTGACCTTTATCTTGTGTAAGTAGCGGTTGTTATTGGCCAAGTCCCAAAACAAGATACTGTCCCCCTTAGGTGCAGACACAGCCACTACGCTGCCAGTGCGATCAAAACAGGCGCTGCCACAGTACTGCTGTAGCTGAAAGAAATCTTTTTCAGGTATTGCTAAAAAACTTAACGGCTCGCCCCTCTGGTGCAGGGCAACTAGAGGCACCACCGCGGTTCGCTCCCCCTGATACTGCATGGCAATCAGTACTCGACTACTGTCATCCACCGCTATATGACGAATACTTAGCTGTGCATATTCGGTATCGAGCATTACTTGCTCGGTAATTTCGCTAGTAGCCAGATTGATATAGCTGAGGTTGGAGTGCATTTGCTGAAGGTTGAGCTTCTGCCGATTTTTGGTATGTATTCCGCCATTCGCTACCACCAGGGTCTTATCGGCATCACATAATTTCAGCTGATGTGGCCCAATGCCACCACTAGAAAACTGCTGGAGTGTCTGTAATTGTTCAGAAAAATCACGGACCACGATCAAGCCGGCACTGTTGAGGGTTATATTTTCGGTGGTATATAAAAGCTTACCGTCGGCGCTGATCTGCATATGACCACAGAAATGCTGTCCTGTTGACGCTGTAATGCGCTGCACTAAGGCGCCAGTATTGAGATCGATGACCAATAAATATTGGCCAGGTCGACGCGCCACCACCAGCAACCAGGGCTGGGTAGGATGTTTTAATACCTGATGTGCGCGACTCGGCAAAGGGTATTTAACTTGCTGATTCCCCAGCTGATCGAACACTATTAGCCAGTGCTGCCCCCGATCGTCGACACTGGCTGAGGCGTAGCTACTCGGGCTATTGGCCATACTGACACTAGGTAGCGCGGCACTTAATAACAGACAGCCCAAATAGCCGCTAAATTGTCGGCGCGGCACATTAATCGACTTATTATTCACTGGGCTCTGCTCGCAAATAAGGCTGTCATAGTAGCAGTGTTCAACAATTCGGCGTTAAAAACCGGCTCAATCACCACTTTACTTAATCACCATCACGGCGATTGAAGCCTAGTTTTATTTGTAGAGGCTGCATGCTTGCGAGTAAATTATCGCTCAGTTGTTTTAGCTGTTGCTGAACACTACTTAATTGCGCAAATTGCCGCTGCTGATATTGCATAGCAACTGGCGCTGCTATCTGTTGCAGTGCTGCGTTTATCTGGGAAAATTGTCGATCAATTTCTGCCGCCAGCTCGCCCGCACCACTTTCAATTAACAACTGTTTAGTGCTAGCCCCAGAAACACCAGAGAACAGGTGCTGCAGGCTCTTGAGGTTAGTCCGAATATTTTCAATAGACTGTTTACTGCGCCAAGACTCACTTTTTCTCCAGCGCATTTTGGCTAGCGTCTTGCCGAGTGGTGCCGCTATTTTCCCATCGCTAATCGCCTCGATAGGCTCCACTAAGGTTTTAAGAATTTCCGTAGCCGCTTCTCGGGGCGACTGATACAGAGCATCCTCGGCATAATGATGATAATTGGCTAGCTCTGCATGCCACTCGGTAACTATAGATTGAGTGTTAGACGCTATGTGCTCAGTGATCGCCGTTAATAGCGGGCAATAACTGGGGTTACTGTCCAATTGAGCAAACAGCTTTGCCTCGAACAGCAACCGCTCGATCGCCGGATAGCCTTTTACAGCCACGGAAGCCCGATTAAAAAACTCATTGTCATATTGCGGAGCATCACCGGCCTGTTTAAGTAAGGCATTAAGCTGCCTGCCACCTAAGTTCTTTTTATCCGGCCAGTATTGCAAGCTGAAGTTGCGCATCAACATAGTAACCGGACCAAACTGGATATGCTGAATATTCTGCCAAGCTTGTTGAGTCTGTTTAAACTGACTTTTTGCTGCATTTAAGCGCTGCTCTGATCTATCTTCACAAAAGGCACTCACACTAGTAACCAATAAGTTTGACTGCTCTACTAGCGTCTGGTAGTTCGGTATTATGTGTTGCTGGACCGCTGCTAAATTAAACTCCTGCCAACGCTGTTCAGATAACTGTGACGCGTTGACAGGGCTAGCGACTAAGTATACGAGACAACCACTGGCTATAAGCAGCTGTTTATTGACCATTTTAAATATTGTTTTCACTACAGCGACTCCAAAAATAATATAAGCTTATTGTGCTCTTCATCAGACATATTAACCACCGCATCGCGGCTTTTTTGCGCTTCCCCACCGTGCCATAAAATCGCCTCTAGTAGCGATCTGGCTCGACCATCATGCAAAAATTCTGTTTTTCCCGATACCGCTTTGGTCGCGCCGATTCCCCAGAGTGGCGCGGTTCGCCACTCTCTTCCGCTCGCTTGAAACTCCGGTCGGTTATCGGCCAACCCTTCTCCCATGTCGTGTAGCAACAGATCGGAATAGGGCCAAATTAATTGACTGGCCTGTTCCAATGGGGCATCGGAGCTAGTGGTGAATGCCGGCTGATGGCAGCCGGTGCAACCACTTTGATAAAAAAGCTGCTTGCCTGCTAACACCGAGCGACTAGCGACGTTAGTGCGAATTGGCACAGCGATATTGCGGGTAAATAATGCCAGTGCTTGATCCATTTGTGGCGCCACTTCTACATCTGCTAAATGGCTAGATCGCCCATCGGGTGCCTGCAGACAAACTTGTTGATGAACAGTACAATCCCCCTGATAAGCTTGCTTAAATAGCAGCGTTGACAGCCCCATGTCAGTCGCGAAAGCAGCACTGTTCTGCTGTACTAAATTCGGGCTGCCCGCCTTCCAGCCAAAGCGCCCCAGCGCCAGCGATTGGCTGGCGACCTGCCAAACTAAATTGGCTCTACCTGAGATCCCGTCAGCATTTTGATCATCGGCATCCACCAGGGATAAAATATCCTGTTGATCAATAGCTTCTAACAGGCCCAAACCGATCATTGGGTTGGCGACTCGCACTGAGAACATAGTGTCCGGGTGCAGCGGCCCATAGTTTAAACCAGTAATTGAATAGCTGGGGGCTCGCAGCTGAATAACCCGGCCGGAGCGTAACGTCACTGCTTGCTCAGTATACTTTATGCTAATTCGACCTTCGGCATCCATGCCCTGCAGGGCAAAATCTTGTAGTTGACTGCCATAGTTGGGCTCTGTAATAAAAGCCAGTCGGCCCGATGCTAGCTGCTGGCGCTGCTCTTGATTCTGCGCGGGTATACTTAAGCGCATTAACATTGAAATGGCGTTGTCTGCTGGCCAATTAGCTTGGGGCACATGACCTCTCCCCCCTCTAATATGACAGCCCATACAAGAGCGGGCATTATGTAGCGGCCCCAAGCCATCACTTGCCTGAGTCGAAGATGGCGAAAACACCCAAAATTTTGCAAAAATACTCTCGCCAATCTTAAAGTCGAGCTTTTTTGCAAAACTTAAATTTTTCGCCGGTTGTAAAAAAGATTTTTTGCCTTTTATCAGAACACTAGTAGCGCCACCAGCAAACTGCTCGTACTTTTCAGGCTGCGAAAAATCATGGGTAGCCAAAGGGACAGCGGCACTGATCACTGTCGATAGAAAACCAAAAAATAAAAACAGTAAAATTCGGTAGTTATTAAAATAGTTATTAAGCAAGCTTTGGCCTATTGATAGAAAATGAGTGAGTTAGCAACAAGCATATCGGACTCTATATTGTAAACTTTATCATTCTCATTAACGAGCATAAAATCACATATGTGACTTCTCTGTAACCGACAGCACTAACAACAACAACCCATTTATCGATCAAAAATCGCAGCCTGTCTCTCTAAATTCAGGCTTTTAGACTTTCCAAATAATGATATCTGGTGGTTAACAGATCAAGCTAGTAGCATGGCTAACAGACAGAACAATAGACATAGGCTGAACTTTGACAAGCGAATCTGCTCTCAACTCTTTCAGTTCACCATCTGCTAAAAACCCTAAAGAACTATACAACTTTATAGCGGCGGTATTGCTCGTTGTCACCTCTAGCGACAAGCTAGTTAATTTCAATTCCCTTGCCCAGTCCATTATTTTAGCTAATAGCAACTTCGCAACACCTAAATTTCTGGCGTTAGGAGACACCCACATTTGATATATACTGCCGGATTTACCCCGCTTTGCGTTAACCAGTCCGCTTGCCAAACTTACGGGGGTGCCATTTAGAAAAGCAACTAATAGAATCCCTTTTTTACAGCGGAGCCGAGAGGCCCACTCTCTTTCTTGAAAAGCACTTTCCCGCTCAAAAGTAGAGCCGAACGAATCAGGCGAATCTTTAAGAGAGCTCAACCGCAATAACTTGTAAATAGCCCAGTCATGTTGATCTAACGCTTTTATGCGGATATTACCCATAACCTAATCGCCTATGATTAACCTGAATCCATGATTGCAAAGTAGTTACAGAGTATGACATTTATTTTCCAGTAAAATTGAAAATTTTAACTGCATTCTCATATGCCCTCCCACCCATTTGCAAGCCGCTGAACAGGCAAAAAAAAGCCCGTCGAATCTCGACAGGCTTTTTTAAATGGCGCTAAATTCACATAACTGCTGTGACTAGCCCGCGGTGATGCTCGCAGGATTATCTAAGCTATCAGATCCTTCAAGTTCAATTTTGTCTAACTCTAAAGCATTGATAGCCGCTTCAATACCTTTAGTTTGCACCGTTAATGCATCAACCACATCTTGTACAATCGCATTACCTAACTTGTTGCCAGATCCGATCAGTACATCAAAAGTATTACCTTTCGCCGCTTCATCAACCATCACTTGCATAAAGCCTTGAGTGGCCATTAACTGGGCATTCAATTTAGCATCAACATCTGCTGATTTACCCGCAACTAGTGCAGATAAGCTAGGTCCTTTTAATAAAGTACCATCAACTCTGCGATACTCACCGGTGTAAACGTTCTTAATACTCATCGCATCATAGAAGTGCGAGAAGTGCGTGTTATCGGAGAAGCAATCATGCTCTTCTTCAGGATCGTGTACGATCAAGCCCAGCTTAATACGCTCACCCGCTAGCTCTCCGTAAGACAAGCTACCCATACCTGTTAGGATAGTTGCAAGCCCGCCTTTATCTCCTTTTTCTGCCAGCTCTTTACGAGCGGCGCCATTTGGCTGCCAGTTAGCAGTCATCTCTGCTAAATCGGTGATCAGCAATGAAGTCGCTGCACTCAAATAATCACGACGACGATCGCAGTTACCATTGGTGCAATCTGTCAGGCTGTAATCAGTAGCGGCTCTTTTACCCGCGCCTTTTTCAGTACCGTTAAGATCTTGGCCCCAAAGTAAAAACTCTATTGCGTGATAACCAGTGGCAACGTTTGATTCTACTTCATCAATTTCTTGTAACGTTTCGCCCAGCAGTGCTGGCGTAATCTTCGATGCATCTACCTTAACGCCACCAATGTTTAAAGTTTTGTTGGCAATCACGTTAGCTGCGTAGTATGGATTTTCGTCAGATTGCGTTCCATAGTTAGTATCTACGTAGTCAATCAAACCTTCATCTAATGGCCATGCATTTACCTTGCCTTCCCACTCATCGACAATCGCGTTACCAAAACGGTAAGCTTCTGTCTGCTGGTAGGGAACCCGCGCTGCAATCCAAGACTTTTTAGCCGCTGCCAGGGTCGCCTCAGTCGGTGTAGCAAGAAAAGCATTAATGCTAGTCTGTAAGTTCTTAGCTGCGCTTAGTGAATCTTCAAAAGTTGCCTGAGCAATGTCACCATAGTGCTTAAGGACAGAAGCTGCTGCCGTTTCTTGAGCTGCAAAAGCCCCTGTTGATAAAGATGCAAATCCAATTGCTGCGGACAACGCTAGTGCCGGAAAAGATTTCATGAAATAGCCTCAATTATATTAATTTACTCGCTCTATTAACCCTTAGTTCAAGGTGGGCATACCAATGCGAGACATTCTGTACTCTACAAGCTGAGCATTTTCACATCACTTATAAACCAATCAAGCTCAGTAAATATTCCCAATCTCTTTTAAGCCAAAAAGCAGGCGCTAATACACCGGTTTAAATGCACGATTTAAAGAGCAGTAAATTATTAGATAGTTGCCAGCCACACATTTATGCATATTGCGAACACATGGTTCGCGCAACAGCGCAATAAGTGGATGAAAACCAGTTGGGTTTAAATTTAGCAACATAATAAATGATAACAAATCTCATTTCAATAAGGGAATAATTATTAACAATCTTACTTTTAACAACTCTATTAATTTGTGCTGCTGATTTTCTAATAATAATGCTGTTCAGCGTAGACAAATTACGAAAATAGCTGCATTTGTGTATATAATCGGCATAATTGCATATAGATATTTGCTTATATCTATTTGTTCTATAAAACAGTTTCCTTATGCTAAGAAATGCGCATAAAATCTTATTATTGCCGTTTGATGCAAACGTTTCATTAAATATTATCTTTACAATGATTAATATTTATCGACACTTATCGAAAGGTTCAGAGTAGCTAGACGACATTTATGAATAAAGTTATTTACCCCGGCACTTTTGACCCCATCACCAACGGTCACCTCGATCTAGTAGAAAGGGCCTCAAGGTTGTTTGATACTGTCATTGTAGCGGTCGCTTCAAGCCCTAAAAAGCAGCCTTTGCTTCCGATTGACGAGCGGGTTAGATTAGCCAAACTGGTCACTGATCATTTAGACAATGTGCAAATAATTGGCTTTAACTGCCTACTTGCAGACCTTATTCACCGGGAGCAGGCGAATATAATTTTGCGCGGCTTGAGGGCGGTCTCTGATTTTGAGTACGAGTTCCAGTTAGCCAATATGAACCGGCATTTGGCACCGCAAGCCGAGAGCTTGTTTTTAACACCCGCGGAGCATTTGTCTTTTATCTCCTCTACTCTGATCAGAGAGATATCAAGATTGAATGGCGATGTCAGTAAATTTATCCACCCTGCAGTGGAGGCATCTATAAAAGAGCACCACCGTCAGAACAACGCTAAGTAAGCTCTCTTAAGAAGCGCTACTTTGAGACCTCTGGGAAAGTCATGCAGAGATCTCACTTTACCAATACGAAAGAACCGCAGGTAGTTGCCAGTGACAGTGACGCTATCAATTTAAATCCTAACCTTGTGAGCAATGAGGCTAAAAATGTCATTAATTATAACTGATGAATGCATCAACTGTGACGTCTGTGAACCAGAGTGTCCGAATGAAGCAATCACTCCCGGCGAAGAAATTTACGAAATAGATATGAGCAAATGCACTGAGTGCATCGGCCATTATGATACGCCGCAGTGTGTTGAAGTCTGCCCGGTCGACTGTATCCCCAAGGATCCAGACAATGAGGAAACTCAAGATCAGCTGATGGATAAATACCAAAAACTAACCGCCTAACCGCCTAATCGCGCACGTTAGTAAGTAGTCGCTAACTACCTGAACAATAACTAGCTAGCGACTATTTTAAATCTTTATTTTCTAGTAATTTATACAATTCAAATTCTTCGTCTAGTAATTTTCCGATTACGTTTTCAGCGGCTAAGTGATGTGCATATTGCATGTGTAAACAGCGCACTTTATCCCACTGGGAAATTCCACCTATGCCGTAGCGACAAAACATTTCAGTAAAACCACGCTGTTCAATAGTGGCCAGATCTTCCGCTGACATCGCCTGCTGGCGCCTCGCTACATACTGTTGCTGATTGGCAAAATAAGCAGCTTGCAAGGGCTCATCAACGGCCAACCGCTGCTCTATCTCTTTAACCCAGCCTAGTGTTTCAATACTGCCTAATGCCTTAGAGAGGTCTTTAGAGCAGAGCCAATACAAAGTCGGAAATGGCTTACCATCGACAATACTGCGCATTTGCAACACTACAGGCACGCCATTGTCCCCTCTAGCGGCGATAGCGACAATACCTTGCGGCTCTCTGCCTATTTGTGCACGGATGATGTCTTGATCTGCCTGGCTAATATTCAATGTTATTCTCTTTTACTTAGCGCTGGACTCTGCCAGCAGCTTTTCCTAACTAGGGAAAAACTAGCAATTAATCGCCAATTCCTCTAATCACTTTAAATGGCTTTATACTTGTCCGTACTGTTCACCGGTACCCAGCCAGCGCCTGGTGATTGCCGCACTTAGCTGTGGATCTGTATTCACTTGCAATGCCAGTGACTGCACTTGTTCCAGCAGGTCCGCATCTCTTTGTAAATCGGCTATTCTAAACTGCATTTCACCGGTTTGCTTTGTGCCTAAAACTTCACCTGGCCCTCTAATTTCTAGATCTTTTTCAGCTATTTTAAAGCCGTCAGTGGTATCGCGCATAATCTGTAAGCGCTGCTTGCCAGTGTATGAAAGAGGCGCACGATACAGCAACAAACAGTAACTCTCAACCGAGCCCCGCCCGACCCGCCCTCTCAGCTGGTGCAACTGCGCTAAACCTAAACGCTCCGGATTTTCAATAATCATCACGCTGGCATTTGGCACATCGACGCCCACTTCAATAACGGTGGTGGCCACCAGCACATCAATGCTCGCCGCTGTTTCTGCATCACCTTTAAATCGCTGCATAATCTCAACTTTTTCGGCCCCTTTCATCCGTCCATGAATCAGCCCAATCTTTAATTCCGGTAACTGTTGCTGCAACTGTTCAGCAGTCACTTCAGCTGCTTGGCACTCCAGCACTTCAGATTCTTCGATCAACGTACACACCCAGTAAACCTGTCGTTGTTCGAGGCAGGCTTTTCTCACTCGAGCAATCACTTGATCACGTCGATGATCGCCAATAACCACTGTTTGTACCGGCGTTCTGCCGGGTGGGAGCTCATCAATCACCGAGCAGTCTAAATCGGCATAGGCGCTCATGGTCAAGGTTCTTGGAATAGGTGTCGCCGTCATAATCAGCTGATGGGGGGATAATTTACCATTTTTACCTTTCTCTCTCAGACTCATGCGTTGATGCACACCAAAGCGGTGTTGTTCATCGATAACCGCCAGTCCCAAATTAAAAAACCGAACTTCTTCCTGAAAAAGTGCGTGAGTACCCACTATCACTTGCGCCTCACCACTGGCGAAGTTTTGCAGTTGCAGCGCTCTTTTTTTACCTTTAACTTTACCGCTCAGCATGCCAACTTTGACCTGCAGCGGAGCGAGCCACTTCTGAAAATTCAGATAGTGCTGCTCGGCGAGAATCTCGGTTGGCGCCATGATAGCCGCTTGCAAGCCATTCTCTACCGCTTGGATTGCCGCCATCGCTGCCACTACTGTTTTCCCGGAGCCAACATCCCCCTGAATTAAGCGCAGCATAGCGACGCCCTTAGTAAGGTCCGTGGCTATTTCAGCACAGACCCTCTGCTGAGCCCCGGTTAAAGTAAAGTCCAGCTGACTGAGAAAGCGCGCACACAAATCGGCTGGTGCTTTAAGTACCGGTGCCCCTTGCTGCTGCACACTGCGGCGAATATTTAACAGCGTTAAGTGATGGGCGAGCAACTCTTCAAAAGCAAGTCGCCGCTGCGCAGGGTGCAGGCCCGTAGCCATCAGCTCTCTATCGGCCTGAGGAGGCGGCGCGTGTAAATAGGCTAAAGACTTACCGAGCTGCGGTAACCCCCACTGAGAGCGCAGCTCGGTGGGTAGCAACTCCGCTAACTCGCCACTTTCTAGCCAGCGCAAAGCTTGCTGCATCAACGATCTAATCCGATTTTGCTGCAGCCCCTCGGTAATTGGATAGACCGGTGTCAAGCTCTGCTCTATCGGTGTCGGCAGCTCATCATCTAGCCCCTTGTATTCAGGGTGCACCATTTCCAAACCGTTGGGCCCCGGCCTTACCTCGGAGAAACAACGTAAGATTTTTCCTTTGCTCAAGCTATTTTTTTGCGCCGCCGAAAAGTGAAAAAACCGCAGCGTCAAGCTACCAGTTCCATCGTGCACACGACAGAGTAGAGTTCTTTTTTTACCTAATTTAATTTCAACAACCGACACTTCAGCTTCGATAACCGCTTCATCGCCAATTCGCAGCGCCGCTATTTTTTTGACACTGGTACGATCTTGATACCTAATCGGCAAGTGGAACAGTAAATCTTGTAAATTGTGAATCCCAAGGCGCTCCAGCTTGTTGACCATCGCGGCCCCCACCCCTTTTAACACTCCCACTGCGGGGATGTTAGGTCCATCAACGGACATGATTTGGCTCCCCTGCTATGCTGCTGTCATTTTGCAGTGCCTGTAGCAGACAGTCGATGGCTTTGAGCCGTGGGAAACTCGCCCGCCATGCTAAAGCCACAGTTCGACCTGGCACTGGCTCGCTAAACGGTAGCGTTATAAGGTGGTCCATGCTGTTCGCCGATTGTGCAGCACTGCGTGGTATAACACTGCTGCCTAAGCCCGATGCAACCATCAAGCGAATCGTTTCCAGCGAGCTGCCCTCTGTCGCTTGGTGCTGTTCAGCCAACACTTGCTGCAGTGACCTGCAAGATTCTAGCACTTGATCGCGAAAACAATGCCCCTTCCCCAATAGTAATAACTCAGTTTCAGCCAGCGATGCGGCTGCTATCTGCGGTTTGTTACACCAGGGATGATCTGGGTGGAGCAACATCAAAAAGTCTTCATGGTAGAGTTTAGCTGTGACTATATCGGGAACTGCAAACGGCAGGGCAATCAAGATCGCATCTAACTCCCCTTCCAGCAACTTATGCTGCAAGTTCTTAGTGTAATTTTCTTCTATATACAGCGGCATTCCCGGTGCAGATTTTTGCATTTTACGCACCAAATCTGGGAATACATATGGGCCGATTGTATGGATAGCCCCGACCCTTAAAGGAGTATTTAACTGGCCCTTGTCAGCCTCAGCCAGCTCTTTAATCACCGCCGCCTGGGTTAAGGTAAGCTTCGCCTGACTGATAATTTTACCGCCGACTGCAGTTACTTTTACACTGTTTTTAGCCCTTTCAAAAATCGCCACGTTCAATTCTGACTCCAACTTTTTAATCGCCACCGACAAAGTTGGCTGACTGACGAAGCACAGCTCTGCCGCGCGCCCAAAATGTTCGGTTTTTGCCAAAGTGACGATGTAGCGCAACTCAGTCAAAGTCATATATAATCCCTAACTATAAATATCAACAACATAGATTAAGTATCGCATACTTTCTAGGTTTTAACTTAGATTCCACAGTGTCAGCTTAGTGCGACCGAGACAGAGCCGTAAAATTCATGCAAAAATTTAGTATCCTGATTGCCGGTTGTGGCGAGGTAGGCTGTGCCTTAGCGGTCACTCTAGCGCAGCAGCATAGAGTGTATGGCTTGCGCCGTTCAACTGAGCAGTTACCGCCCGCTATCCTACCGATAGCGGCAGACCTTTTAATGCCCCAAACCATGCAGGTATTACCCAGTGCTGATATTCTTGTGTATTGCGCCGCCCCTAGTTTTACTACCGAGGAAATTTACACCCAGACCTACGTAGACGGCTTGCGCAACGTCTTAGACGCTTTGGAAAAACCCCCGGCACATATCTTCTTTACCTCGAGCACTGGGGTATACCATCAAGATGATCATCAGTGGATCAATGAGCGCTCCATTACCCTGCCCACCACTAAGCGAGCAAAAATAATGCTCGCAGCAGAGCGACAAGTGCTCGCCAGCGGCAGCGCTGCAACGGTAGTCAGGTTTAGTGGTATCTACGGGGCACAGAGACTGCATTTGTTAAATCAGGTTCGATCTGGAAAGGTTTTCTGTGCATCTCCAGTACAATACAGCAATCGTATTCATCTCGATGATTGCGCGGCGGTACTGGCACATTTAATTAATAAATTGGCAAATCTCGAGTCGATTGCGCCCTTGTACTTGGCCTCTGATCATCTTCCCAGCCCGATTAGCGAAGTGATGAGCTGGCTGGCAACAGCGACTAATACTCAAGTTGAGGAAGTGGCGAGCAGTCGAAAAACTAGTAGTAAACGCTGCGACAATAGCCTGTTGCTCGACTCCGGTTATCGGTTCATCTATCCTGACTTTAAAGCCGGTTACCAGAAAATTATTGCCGATCAGCGCCAGATTTTTTAAATCCCATGCTCAATATTTTTTATCTGCGCTATATAAACCACTAAGATACTGCTAAAATTCCTCAATAAGCTCATAGCTCTGCTGAGATTCAAAAAGTGATTAGCTGAACCTCTGATTCGCAATTTTCTATAGAGCACCCCTAAATTAGGTATTGTCAAATCTAGTCGATTTTACTTCGGATCCGATGTGACAGCACCACACTAACAAGGAAATATTATGTCTGAACATGACGAACAACAACGTGATACCACAGGACTAGGATGGGTTTTAATCGTAGTTGCCGCGATCCTATTTGCAACTATGCCTATTACCATTGCCGTCTTTAAATACGTGCTGTAAAGAACTCCTTATAAAACAGATGCAACAACCTGCAGCGAAGCGCCAGTCTCAATTAGTGAAAATAGGGGTGATTGCAAAAGCGACCGGTTTAAGCGTGCAAGCATTACGCTATTACCAGCAGCGTGGACTGATTAGTCCAAAGCAGCAACTCAGCTCTGGCTATCGACTGTATGCGCAAGATATTATCGAGCGAATTCAGTTTATTCAACGCTGCAAGAATATCGGTTTCTCCCTCGAAGAAATTACTCAGCTTCTGGCGCTGCAGGATGACCCTAACGTTAAGGCCGCTGAAATAAAACAGAAAGTTGAAGCTAAGCTGGCTGTTGTCGAACAGAAAATCATGGAATTAAGTGGTTTAAAAACTTCCCTGCAACAGCTTTCTGCAAGCTGCTCAGGGACAGGTTTAATCGGTGAGTGTCCGATCATTAACCAACTGTGGTCTAATATCCCTTAATTTAAGGTGATGGTTTGCACGCTGCTTGCTGTACCCATTAATACCAAGTCGGCGTTGCGCTGAGCAAAAAGCCCATTGGTGACCACACCGACAATATTATTTATTTTTTCTTCTAAGCCCTTAGCGTCGCTAATATCTAGGTTTTCAACGTCAATAATCACATTGCCATTATCGGTAATAACACCCTGTCGATAGACCGGCTGAGCGTTGAGTTTGGTCAATTCACGCGCCACATAAGATCTAGCCATAGGAATAACTTCTACAGGTAGTGGATAACCACCTAGCACCGCAACTTGTTTTGAATCATCTACAATGCAGACAAACTCATTAGCCACTGCCGCCACAATTTTCTCGCGAGTTAATGCAGCTCCTCCCCCTTTGATCAGATTTAGCTGAGGATCAAATTCATCAGCGCCATCGACGTAGACCACCATTTCGTTGACATCATTCAGCTCGTAAACTGGTATACCCAGCGCTTGCAGACGGTTCGCGGTATCGTCTGAGCTAGCCACAGCGCCTTCAAACAAGTGCTTAATTGACGCCAGTTGCTGAATAAAAAAATTCGCCGTTGAGCCAGTACCTACTCCGATAATACTTTCTTTGTCTAATTTTGGAGTGATATATTCGATGGCAGCTTTAGCGACTGCTAGTTTCATTTCATCTTGTGTCATAGTGGGTTCTTTTATAAAAATAGCGATTCTGAAGGAGTCGCTGATTATACCTTTAAATTTGCTATTTCAAAACAATTAACCGCGGCGCTATAGACGCCACAACCTGCAACTTGTAGCATTATGTCCCAGGGAGCCTCTTAACAACGCCAGCTCTCAACCCATTACCTTAAAATGACAATAGACTGATAATCATGCCTAATCCATATATAAAGAAAATCCTCAAAGCAAGGGTGTATGACGCTGCGATTGAAACGCCACTTGATGAAGCTAAAGTGCTGTCAAAGCGAATTGGCAATAAGGTACTACTGAAACGGGAAGACTTACAGCCGGTATTCTCTTTCAAGCTGCGCGGTGCTTATAATAAGATGGCCCAGCTCTCTGCTAAAGAACGAAGTGTCGGGGTTATCACCGCATCGGCCGGCAACCATGCCCAAGGCTTGGCTATGTCAGCTAAAATTATGGCAGTGAAAGCGGTTATTGTCATGCCGAAGATCACCCCTAGCATTAAAATCAGCAATGTTATCGCCTTGGGCGGAGAGGTCATTTTACACGGCGAAAATTTCGACTCTGCCAAACAGCATGCAGAGCTACTAGCAGCCGAGCACGGCTATACTTACTGCCCTCCTTTTGACGACCCCGATGTTATTGCCGGCCAAGGCACGATTGCGATGGAGATACTCAAACAACACAGTGCTCACATCGACGCAATTTTTGTACCGGTTGGCGGTGGCGGACTCATTGCAGGGATTGCAGTCTATATAAAATACCTTAGCCCAGAGACTAAGATCATTGGTGTCGAGTCCTCTGAATCGGCCTGTTTAAAAGCCGCATTAGATGCAGGAGAAAGAGTGATCCTGCCGCAGGTAGGTATTTTTGCGGACGGCGTAGCAGTCGCCCAAATTGGCAAGTATCCATTTGAGATAGCGCAAGAATTTGTCGACGATGTGATTACCATCGACACCGATGGAATCTGTGCCGCGCTTAAAGATATCTTCGAAGACACGCGCTCGATTTGCGAGCCCTCCGGTGCCTTGGCAGTCGCGGGTTTGAAGAAATATGTACTGCAACATAAAATTAAAGGTCAAACCTTAATTGCCATTAATTCTGGGGCCAATATGAATTTCAGTCGCTTGCGTCATATAGCAGAGCGCACCGATTTAGGCGAAAAGCGTGAGGCGCTACTCGCTGCTCAAATTTCAGAGAGACCCGGCAGCTTCCGCCAATTTTGTACAGTTTTAGGCGATCGTAACATTACCGAGTTTAATTATCGTTACAGTGACGACCAGATAGCTAATATTTTTGTTGGGGTCACTACAGACCCAGATGGAGACCAGAAACAGCAACTAATAGAGCGCTTACAATCAGTAGATATTCCTGTTGAAGATTTATCTGATAATGAAATTGCAAAAATTCATATTCGCTATATGATTGGCGGGCACAGCAAAACGCCGCAGAAAAATGAATTAGTATTTCGTTTTGAATTTCCAGAGAGGCCCGGCGCGCTATTGAAATTTTTAGACACCTTGGGCGGCCGCTGGAACATTTCGATGTTCCACTATCGCAATCACGGCTCCGATTTCGGCCGAGTGTTGGTCGCCATGCATGCGGAAAGCCATGAAAAAACTAACATTATTAAGTTCTTAGAAGAAATTGGCTACCAATACTGGGAAGAGACAGACAACAAAGCATTTAAGCTGTTTTTAGGTTAACCCCAAGCCAACGTCTTTCTTTTTTTAACAGGGCTTCAAACAAGTCCACAGAGAGCTCTGTGGCATATTTAAATTGACCGGCTCGATTTTTATTTTTTCGGCACTCCATTCGGAAAAATAAAGCCCCTACCGGCAAAAGCCTTAATCGAGTAGAAAGTCACTGACAACAAACCCCAACTCAATCCTACCACGACACCAACATCCAAAATGCCACGCCATGGCATAGGTACCTGCTCCACAAACCTTACTATCAAGAAAATAGCCGAGGTCAGACAATAAATAAAAATGATACGTTTTCGCTCCGCATCGAAAAAACCTAAGCAAAACAGAGGAGCCAATAAAAGCCGTTTATAAGTTACGTTTTCAAGTAGAAAATATAACCGGGCTGCAACTCTGGGAGAAAAACCTTTTTGGAACCCTTTATATCCCTCAAAATATGCCATGAACAAGATCCAAGCTAACATGACTAGCCAGTTAAACACGCTCAAATTATTGACATCTAATTGGCTACTTATAAGTGACAGCTTAAAAATGGCACTACCCAAGAAAAAGCAAACTCCAATAAAGCCCCATAACGCAGCAATTCTTCCCAACACTCTATTTACCCAAATAGCTAATTATACCAATTGATATTTAACTTTTAAAACAATTATACGATTAAATCGAATTATGTTTTTTCACATTCGGATTAGATGAGCCTACGCCAAACAAAATTGATCCGCTCGCAGCTAATAATTACCAGCCAACCTCCTCAACTATTGTTTTGTCTTTAGCAACAATCATTTAGAGCTTCTTTATTTCCCCCCAGCAAGCCCTTCTGCTCATCGACAACTCTACTCTAAGAATGTTAGCATATTTAAAATTATGGTTTTTTATTCATAATAAACAAGTATTGTGGGATTTTTGATCTAAACTTAAATAAAGTAAACTATTTGAATCCTAAGTTTTTATCGTTTCATATAAATATTGCTGAGAATTAGAGGAATATGTAATGCAAGAGAACCTTCCAGTCACCCAAAAAGAAATATCAGTATCCGAAGCTCAGAATATTCTCTCAACGACTCAACCCGATGGGAAAATAAAATACATCAACCAAGATTTTTTAGATATTAGTGGATTCAGCAAAGAAGAGCTTGATAATAAAGATCATAATATTGTGCGCCACCCAGACATGCCGCCTGCTGCATTTAAAGGACTATGGAATGCAGTTCAAAATCATGATTCTTGGCTCGGTATCGTAAAAAACCGCTGCAAAAATGGCGACCACTATTATGTTTCTGCTTTCGTAACCCCGATTATTAAAAATAACACAGTATTCGAAGTCCAATCGGTTAGAACAAAGCCAACTCAGGATGCGGTCGATCGAGCAAATGAAGTTTATCCACAATTAAAAGACAATAAAACAGCCCGTGCTCTGAACAACAGCCCCCTGACATTGACTTCAAAATTTGTTTTATTACAACTAGTTGTATTGATTATATCAGTTTTAACTTTGCTGTTTTTTCCTGTTAAAACAGCATTAATAGTCATTCCAATCGCCGGTATTATTAGTATGATATTGACATTCTTTTTACTTAAATCTTTTAGACTACTGGTGAATAAATCCAAAAAAATTCATCAAAACAACGTCGCCCGGTATATTTTCACTGGTGGCTCAAATGATATCGCTCAAATTGAATTAGCGTTAATTTATCAAGCAGCAGAAACCTCCTCATTAATAGGCAGGATGTCTGACAGCGCTAAGCAGCTTAAAGAAGGCACTCGTGGGTTAAACGAGGCTGTTAAGTCTAACGACGAATCCGCCGACATTCAATTCAACATGACTGATCGAGCTTCTGCTGCGATAGTAGAGATGTCTGCTTCGGTACAAGAAGTCGCTAAAAACGCCAATAATACCGCAACTGCGGCCAATGAAAGCTTATTGATCACCAAGTCTAGCGAATCGCAACTAAACCTCAATAAAGCCTCTATTCTAAAACTAGCAGAAGAAGTTAGCTCAGCAGCGAAAATAATTGACGGCCTACGCCAAAGCAGTAACGAAATTACTTCTGTACTTGATGTGATTAGGGGAATAGCAGAACAAACTAATCTATTGGCTTTGAATGCAGCAATTGAAGCTGCTCGAGCTGGCGATGCAGGCAGAGGATTTTCTGTGGTTGCTGATGAAGTTCGCTCTTTAGCCACTAGAACACAAGATTCGACAGCAGAAATACAAAACATGATTGAAGCTTTACAAAACGGTACTAAGCAGGCGGTCGTAAGCATGACCACCAGCCAAGAACGTGCCTCAGTATGCGCAGATGAAAGTGAACAAATGGTTAAACAATTACAAGACATCCGCTCTTCTGTTGGTAACATTACAGAAATGGCAGATAATATAGCGACTGCCGTTGATCAGCAATCTACTGTTGCAACTGAAATCAGCTCCAACTTGCAGGAAATCAGAAAGCTCGCCCAAGAAAATCTTGAATCTACAGTCGCCGCCGATGCCAGTGATTCATTTAGCCATATGGCAACAGATATGGATGAATTAGCAATGCAGTTTTGGAATAAGAAAGTTTCGAATTGATTACATCTTTGCTTGCATTTTTTGTCGTTAGTTCCACGTGAAACTAACGACAAGCTACTTAGCATAGCACCCTTAATATGTTGTTCTATCAGCTTTAATCATTGAAAGCTGCTTGAAGCAATCGACAGCAATGGCATTGATTGAGTGCTGATCATAACAATCATCAGTGCTCAGTACCCCGGCAGCAATGCCCATTAATAAAGACAAGCACTGATCTACGGAGTCTACTGCATAAATAAAGAAATGCCCTCTTTCAACGGCTTTTATTACTTCTTGTTTCAACATCATGTTTCTAATATTCGCAACAGGCACTATCACACCTTGCGGCCCGCCAACAAATTCTCTTTTTTTACATACTTCGAAAAATCCTTCAATTTTTTCGTTGACCCCACCTATAGCTTGAACCTCACCATATTGATTGATTGATCCGGTCACAGCAAACGATTGAGATATGGGGATTTTTGTCAGGGATGAGATCAAAGCACAAACCTCAGCAAGGGATGCACTGTCTCCATCGACAGTTCCGTATGACTGCTCCATAGCAATATTTGCAGAAATTTGAATAGCGAACCCCTTGGCATATTTAAAACCTAGGTAACCAGAAAGAATCAATATACCTTTAGAGTGGATCGATTGTCCGAGCTCTGCTTCACGTTCTATATCAAGAATCCCCTGTTTACCTGGATATACCGTAGCTGTAATTCTGGCAGGTGTACCAAAAGAAGTATCACCTACCTGCAGAATGGTTAATCCGTTACATTTGCCAACTTTCTCCCCCTGTGTGTCAATCAGGATTACCTCGTTGACAATATTATCGATAATCCTTTCGCTCAAGCGCCCAGTGCGCGCCTGCTGCGCATGCAAAGCAAGATTGATGTGTTTACTACTCACCAAACTATCTCCGGCTTGATTGCGCTTATAATCAGCCTCGCAGAGCAAATCGACAATGTCTCCAATATGAGATGACAGCATGCTAGTGTCATCAGCACTCCGTGAGCTATGCTCTATCAACCGAACCACAGCATCCCTAGTAAAAGCTGCCAACCCCTCCTGTGCTGCTAGCGTCTTAATTAACCGCGCATAGCTACGTATCGAATCAGCGGTTCTCGGCACAACTTCATCGAAATCTACGACCACTCGGAAGGTCTTTTCAAAGTCCGCGTCAAAATCTTGCAACAGGTAGTAGGTACTCCGCGCACCTACTAACGCAACCTTGACCTGCAAATCAACAGGCAGCGGGGTTTGCGAAATAGCACTTCCAGCAACATCCGAAGGGGCTTCTATTCTTACTTCTTGAGCCTTTAGCGCTCTTTTCAAAGCGGCGTATACCTGTGGCATTTCAAGTAATTTTTCAGCATCAATTACCAGGTATCCACCATTAGCTTTGTGCAAGGTACCCGATCTGATCCTTAAATACGATGTAGCCAAAACACTGAGATCATTGGCTACTTCCACTCTGCCGAATAAATTTTCATAGATAGGATGTGGGTCGTAAATAACTGGCGTACCTTTAGTGTTACTGTTATCTACAAATAAATTTATGCTGTACCACTCTTGAAGCAAAGCACGCCTAACAGTATCTGTCAGCAGTTCACCGCTTTTTTCATCATTCAAAAAATCTTCAGTATGATCAGCCAGATGAACGAGCATCTTTAAGTAATATGCGGTTAATTTCGGGTGCTTTTTGTAAGCCTTTTGTAGTTTAGCGAGTAGCGGTTGGACGGCCTTAATGGTGGTGGTTTTTTCTAAATGCTTCATTTGCTCAGCTGCTTCACGACGCCAGACAGGCAGCGCTGTAAGACTTTCACTCAAAAGGTCTTCTAAATCTGCTATATTTTGATTAATTGATTGGCGTATTTTTTCATCAAGCAATAGAAACTCTGCTTCATCTAGCACCTTACCATCGCTGACCGGGGCAAAACCTAAATTACCGGCATCTCGGTACATAGCGACACTCAGCCCCCTCGCCGATTGTTCTACGTCATCTAAAGCTGTGTCATACAAAGCATTAAATTGTTTTTCTATCTGGCTCTTTTTACGTTGAAAATCAGGGCTTTCAAAAGCGCCAGGTAACTCTGTAGATATCGCTTCAAGCAAGATCTGGTGGTCTGCTTTAAGCTTAGCCGCCCTTCCTGCAGGCAGACTGATGGCGATCGCGGAACGGCCATCCTCAAAGTTATTGATATAGATCCAGTCACTAGGTGTAACCTCCTGACTAGCGACACTATTTAACATATCCATGGTAAAAGATGATCGCCCGGTATGAGGATTACCCATAACGAAAAAATTATAGCCTGGACGGCGCATTCCCACACCAAAGGTCATAGCTTGCAATGCTCTATTTTGACCAAAACAACCATCGAATTTTTTTACTGTAGAAGTGTCAGTGAAATCAAAAAGATTGGGATCACATTTTTTATAGAGCTGCTCGGCGGTTAACGGTGTTAAGCTCAACTTATCTACCCCTTATAATGAGTAAGTGTTACCTGAATCAGCGATTTCACTGCACCACATAGCACAGCTCTTAATTTTACAGCGGTTAGAAAAATACCCACTGAACCTATAGCTGCAGTTAATATTTTCAAATTCCTCTGTAAAACCAACGCCTTATACTATGCATTTACTTTGAAGTCACGGATCCAAGTTTAAATAATCAAACGTTATTGCGATGCAAAGTAGCAGAACATGCTAAATAATATCGAGTAATTCACAGCGTAGTTTGCTAATGACCTGCTTGGTGTTAGGTGAGACACCCCGCCAAATTTTAAATGATTGAGCTGCTTGTTCCACTAGCATGCCCAGTCCATCCGAAGCCTGCGCTGCGCCATTTTCCAAACCCCATTGATTAAACACTGTCACACCTTTACCGTACATCATGTCGTAGAGCCAAGTGCTTGGCTGAATAGTACAAGCTGGCAGCGGTGGCAGCTGATTACTTAACGATGCCGATGTACCGTTAATCACCAAGTCATAAGCACTGTCCAGCTCTTCAAAGCTCAGCACTTTAATATCAAACAGTTCTTTGAATATCTCAGCTAATTGCCACGCTTTAGATACCGTTCTATTAACGATTGTAATACTGGATGGCCGCTGGGCAATAATAGGCTGCAATACACCCCTGACAGCTCCACCAGCCCCTACAATAAGGACTTTTTTCCCTTGTAGATTGAATTTTAAATTTTTCGACAGATCATTAACTAAACCGATACCATCAGTATTATCACCAAAGATTACACCATCTTTGAAAGAGAGTGTATTGACGGCACCAGCGAGCTCAGCCGCTAGTGACAGTTGATCACTTAGCTGCCAAGCTTGCAGTTTAAAGGGGACTGTCACATTCATCCCTAAACCCGATGTACGTATAAAGTCCGCAACCGAACTGGCAAAGGCATCCAACGGAAAGCACTCGGCGCTATAAACTAACTTCTGACCGGTTTGCTCTGCAAATAAGCGATGGATGGATGGACTCTTAGAGTGTGCGATCGGATTACCTGCCACCGCATACTTATCTAGAGCTGTTTGGTCTTTAATTATCATCACCAGTTACACCCAGTCTCGGCTTACTAAATAGTAATTTAAAAGCTTAGATTCATCAGAATTATCAGCAACTTGATAGTCATAACTCCATTTAACTTCAGGTGGTAGAGACATTAGAATTGACTCGGTGCGCCCATTTGATTGTAGACCAAATAAAGTACCTCTGTCATACACGAGATTAAACTCTACGTAGCGGCCGCGACGATGTAACTGAAAATCCTTTTGCTGAATGCTATACTCGGTGTTTTTTCGCTTATTGATAATCGGCAGATACGCCTGTAAATATGCCTCGCCAATAGATTGAGTTAAGGCAAAGCTCTTTGCAAAACCCTCGCTATATAAATCATCAAAGAATAAGCCGCCGATGCCTCTTGCCTCCTTGCGATGTTTAATATAAAAATACTCATCGCACCACTGTTTATATTTTGGATAAACTTCAGCTCCGAATTCTTGGCAGCTATCCTTGGCAGTTTGATGCCAGTGGATGCAGTCTTCGTCATACCCAAAATAGGGGGTTAAATCCAAGCCACCACCGAACCACCAGACATCGGGCGCGCCCTCTTTCCTAGCGATGAAAAACCTTACATTTGCATGGGATGTCGGAACGTGTGGATTACTGGGATGCATCACCAGTGAAACACCCATTGCCTCAAAGCGTCGGCCAGCCAATTCTGGCCTACCTGCTGTAGCAGAAGCCGGCATGCTCTCGCCAAATACATGCGAAAAATTCACCCCACCCTTTTCAAACACAGCGCCATTACTTATTACTCTAGTCAAGCCACTCCCACCTTCTGGGCGCTGCCAGCAATCTTCAACAAAATGCGCCTGGCCATCCTCCTTTTCCAGCGCGCTACAAATTGAATTTTGTAGATTTAAAAGCCAACTTTTTACCAAACTAACATCAATATCGGACATGAATTTTCCTTGTGAAGGGATATATAATCGTGCATAACTATTGGATTTATTACTTATGAACGCAGCTAAACTAATGGCGCTAGCGAATTACTTGACCATCAACTAGATTGAGGATTTTACTGGGCTGAGGACTTCCGCCCAACTCGCCAGATAAAAAGCAATCGATGTCCGCAGCAAAATAACGCCTTGAGGCTTCCTCAGAAAGCGCTGGCTGCATTCCGGAAGGATTTAGCGATGTTGACACCACTAAACCTCCAAATGCATCACAGAGCGCTTTAACCCCAGCATGCTTGCTGATCCTGATTGCCACTGAACTGAAGTTTCCTTTAATCCAACTGGGGACCAAGTTCTGCGGATCCTCGATCAGCCAAGTTGTGTCTCCCGGCCATGAGCAGTGTAATGTTTGCTGCAACTTCGCAGGCAGGTTTGCCAGCAAGAAGTCGACTTGGCTAATCGAAGAACCGATCAAGATTAGGCCCTTTGCAACCGGCCTTTGTTTTAGCTCTAACAGCTTTAACACTGCTTGATGACAGTACGGATCACAACCTAACCCCCACACTGCTTCAGTTGGATAAGCTATAACGGCACCGCTAGCCAGCTGACTAACGGCGCTGGCGACAGCTTTCGGATTGGCGCTCAAGAATAGATCCTAAAATTCGCCAGCGGCTATTTTAGCTTGCAAAGTTTGGTCCTTAGCAATCACTAAATCGGCACTAGCTTGGCGGTCAACACGCACTCGCTCAGCTAATTCAGGGTCAGCTACAGCCATGATTTGGGCCGCTAAATAAGCGGCGTTTTTAGCTCCAGCCTTACCAATAGCAACAGTTGCCACTGGGATACCACCAGGCATTTGCACCGTTGACAACAGGGCATCCAAACCATCTAGCGAGGACTCGATAGGAACGCCAATAACTGGTTTAGTGGTTGCTGCAGCAACCGCGCCTGCAAGGTGTGCAGCCATACCGGCAGCACAGATAAATGCAACGGCGCCACGCTGGTCTGCATCGGTGACATAAGAGTGCGTGTAGGCTGGTGTACGGTGAGCTGAACTAATTTTGATCTCAAAATTGACCTTGAGGCTGCGGAGCACTTCGACAGAAGATTTCATGATAGGTAGGTCCGAATCTGACCCCATTAGGATTGCGATAAATGGCTGTGACATGATAGTTTCCAAATACAGATGAATGATTTAGCTATTGTCCTAATCTATGCCTCATATTTCAACAAATATTAGTGCTGCTACCAAGTTTTCATGTTTCCGACAGGAAGCACAATCTATTATCGAAACTTGAATTTAACGGTTTAGTTAGCGCACTGGACATATAGCCACAGAGCCGGACTAAAGCTGTATACGCCAACTGCAGATTGTTGCTAGCTTATAAACCCGCACATACTGTTGGTAACAACCTGTGATCGAGGAAATTATTTTATTCTACGAATGTCCGAGCCGATAGATTCAACCCAACCAAGCAATTCTAGCTCTACAAGAATAGGACTTAATTGTGCAGTCGACAGTTTAGAAGCTAGGCAAATTTGCTGCATACTCAATTGCGTAAAATCGATCAAATCTAGTACATCTTGTAAGGAAGACTCTAGAGCAACAGGCTGAATAACGGCTTTGGGTAGGGTTGTCGGATGGAGTATTTGAATTTCATTGAGAATATCATCAATATTGTGGACTAGTTTTGCCCCGTCATTGATTAATAGATGGCAGCCTTCACTGCCCGCATACTCGATCGGACCCGGTATAGCGAAAACCTCACGATTTTGCTCTAGAGCCATCCTCGCAGTAATTAGAGTACCGCTTTTAAGCCTTGCTTCGACGATCAATACCCCGAGCGCCAAACCGCTTATTATTCTATTTCTACGCGGAAAATTAGCGGCAATTGGCTGCATCCCAGGATAAAACTCTGAAATCCAGCAGCCGTGCTGCAGAATTTTGTTAGCCAGCTGTTGATGCTGAACTGGATAAATTCTATCTAGGCCGGTTCCCATGACCGCAATGGTCTTTTGATGGAGGTCGACGATTGCAGAATGGGCGGCACTATCAACACCTTGTGCTAAACCACTGGTTACCACTAAACCACTAGCAGCAAGCTGTTGAGCAAATGAATATGCATGAGCTAAGCTTGAGTTACTGGCCTTGCGACTCCCGACAATTGCAATCTGCGGCAAGCAAAGGACCTCGACATTACCCTTATAGAACAAATAAACAGGAAAGTCAGGTATCTGTCGTAACCTATCGGGATAGCGAGGATCGGAGAAGTTAATGAAGCCAATGTCATGCTGATCTAGTAACTGCAGAATTCTGGAAAGTTTATCGTACAACCAGCCAGCAGCGACAAAAAAAGAATTAATAGCTAACAAGTTGTTAGCAGAAAGCGTCTTAGCAAGAATTTCCTCAGCGGGTCGTTCGACGATACCTGTAGCTGAGAATATTTGTTTTATGGCCAGCCCACCTACCCTAGGCAACAGGCTTAGGGCAAGCAATGTACGGTCTTCAGCCTTTAGCATTACATTCTCCTTCTATAAATAAAGGCTACCATTTATTGACTTCAAATGAGAATGTAAAGCTAACTTTATAACCCAGCGGTCTATTTACTGAACGGGTACGATGGAATCTCCAGGTGATACAATGCCTTTTGCATTTAAAATGATTCCATAACTTAAGTTTTCAAAAACATTAACAATCATCAACTCTCCGATTACCTGATTAGAAATAAGTACCATTTCACCAGTTCTTGGGTCCTTTACTTGTCTCGGCGCCTTTAGCACGCTAAACACATGCCCAGGGAACACTCCAGTATCGACTCCTAAATTTAACACAACACCATCATAACGGGTTATTTTATGGGCTTGGTTGACGGCGGAAATTATTTTTCCCGTTACACCTTGAGGCGCTGCTGCAAGGTAATACAATGGTTGTAGTTGGAGCGCATGGCCTCGAACAATAATATCACCTTTTTTGATTAAGCCATTGGATTCTGTAACTATTGCACGAGAAATATCACCTTCTTTCTCTAAGAGATCGACGGTGCCGATCTTAATGATTTCAGAATTTTCAGTAGATAATCCATCTTTAATTCCATAAACTTTACCAATTCGATATATTTGATACTGGTTAAACTCAGGATCAAGAGCACCTCTTATATATATTTCATCTCCGCTGCCAATTAAATCCCGCAATCCTACACCGGCCAAAACATATGGCATTTTACCGATTCGTGAAGCATCAACAATACGATGATCTCCAACGAATGCCTGCATAGCCACCCGCGGAATAGCAGTTATTGGTGAGAATTTTCCAACTGCTCTTACTTTGGGGCTAAGCTTTCCTGAACCACCTTTACTCGTTGAAAAATAAGGTTCGCCATTGCGATATAATAAATAAATCACATCATCCGGATAAATCAAATGAGGGTTCTTAATCTGACTATTTTTTTCCCAAAGGCTGGGCCACTTCCAGGGTGACTGCAGAAACACTCCGGCAATATCCCACAAAGTATCACCTTTTTTTACAACGTATTCACTGGGAGAATCGCCTTTTATCTCTGTTGCTGCCCCTGAAAGAGATGACACTACGGATAACATGACAAATGTAGAAAAAATTTTTATAGCGTGATGCTTACTCATAAAACCCTCAATTAATACATTGATTATAGGTCGAATTATATACTACTTTGGCAATCCACGCACCGTCTAAAAAGCGCAAAATTCACTAACAATTTAAAGCAAAGAGTAAGTATAATATAATTTTAGATTTACACTCAAAAAACCTGATAGCAATATGATGCCTTTACTATCAAATTTTACAATTCTATGCATTCAAAAGGTAATTGAATCCAAGGGGAAACCAGCTATCCAAAGTGAAGTCACCTAAATCAGTGACTGCACTGTATCACATAGCGCAAGCTCTAGATTCCACAACGGCTAGAAAACACTTTATGAACCTACGGACGCAATCTTAATCAACCGAAGCCTCTGTATAATGTTGCGAGCGAAGGTAAGACAAGGCAAAAAACGTTTAGATAGCTGAGTCTGTGTGCCCCTGCTTATGGGTATTACTGGTGTAAACCAGCATATTTTACCGGTTTTAAACGCCGTATTACCAAACGCAGTATTTATGCAGAGTCTCCAACCATAACTTCAGAGTAAACTCACAATGTCTCGCCCGCTTAAAATAATCTTTGCCGGCACTCCCGACTTCGCCGCTAAAACTTTACAATCAATCATACGCAGCCACCACCAAGTGATAGCGGTGTATACCCAACCTGACAGAAGGTCTGGCAGAGGGAAGAAAATCACCTCCAGCGCCGTTAAAAGCGTAGCAACTGAGCATAATATTGCCACTTATCAGCCGACTAACTTCAAGGAAATTAGTACTTTAAATCAACTTGCTGATATTAAAGCTGATCTAATGGTAGTTGTGGCCTATGGGATACTGCTACCAATAGAAGCTCTCAACATACCAAAATACGGCTGCGTTAATGTACATGCATCGTTGCTACCAAGATGGAGAGGTGCGGCACCCATTGAGCGCTCCTTACTTGCAGGAGACTGTGAAACCGGAATTACTATCATGCAAATGGATGAGGGTTTGGATACTGGGGCGATGCTGAACAAGAGCACTATTGCCATTTCAGACACTATGACCAGTGGCGAACTCCACGACCAACTAATCCCTCTTGGTGCAACAGCACTACTAAGCACCTTGAATGAGATAGCTGAGGGAACCACTAACCCAGAACCACAAGACGACCAACAAGCCTGCTATGCTAGCAAACTATCCAAGGCTGAAGGCGGTATAAACTGGTCGCAAACCGCCGAACAAATATCGAGAAAAATCCGAGGCCTATCTCCAAGACCGATCGCTTTTTCTAGCATAAACGAACTCACTGTACGAATTTGGAACGCAGAGCAAAGCACTGCCCTAGCTCCACCTAAATCAATACCGGGCCAGATAATTGCCACCTCAAAACTTGGCATAATTGTCTGCTGTGGGGACAGCTCTGCAGTGACCATTTTATCTCTACAATTACCTGGCGGTAAAGCACTCAAAGCTCAAGATTTACTTAACTCTAAAAAAGATATTTTTAGTGTTGGCAACTTATTCGAATCCATCGTAGCGGAACAGCAAAGCTCATGAACGCAAGACATATCGCGGTTAAAGTATTAACCCCTCTTCTCAATCAAAGTGGGGCATTAAAGTACGCACTCAAAAAACAAATTGTCGATTGCCCCGAAAATCAAAGACCTTTTTTGCAGGAACTTTGTTATGGCACCATGCGCCATCATCCTCAACTAAGTCTTCTGCTTAGCAAGCTAATTGCCAAACCATTGAAGGCAAAAGACCAAGACATAAATGCTTTAATAATGATTGGCTTATACCAGCTTCTTAAGCTAAGAGTTGCCGAGCATGCTGCTATAAGTGAAACAGTAGATATTTGTAAAATCCTGAAAAAGCCCTGGGCAACATCCTTGGTGAATGCCACCTTACGCAACTTCCAAAGAAACAAAGAGCCCCTTCTCGCTGATCTGTCGGAACTTGATTCATTTAAGTACAACCACCCTGCTTGGTTTATTGCCAAGCTGAGAAGCAACTGGCCTGATCACTGGCAAAGTATTTTAACAGCAAACGATCAACATCCTCCACTTGTGCTAAGAGTGAACAAGAACAAAGTTTCACGTGAAACATTAATCAGTAAGCTGGCTGAAGAAGATCATCAGGCGCATATCACCAATATTTCAGAATATGGAGTTCAGCTGGACCAACCAACGGATGTGACTATGCTACCTGGTTTTGATCAGGGTGAATTTAGCGTCCAAGACGAGGCAGCTCAACTCGCCGCAGCATTGATAGCACCGCAAGAGAATGAAAACATTCTAGATGCGTGCAGCGCACCTGGCGGGAAATTAATCCATTTACTAGAGCTGAGAAGCTCTGCTAACACGAGCATCCAAGGTATTGAATTAGAACAACATAGAGCGGATAAAATAATTGAAAACATGGATCGTATCGAGCTGAGCTGTAAAGTTCACATAGCGAACGCAACCAATAGAGATTGGTGGGATGGAGTACTATTCGATAAAATTCTATTGGATGCTCCTTGCAGTGCGACTGGTGTTATCAGAAGAAACCCGGACATAAAGCTTTTACGCCAACCCGAAGATATTCACAGCATTGCGAAACTACAAAAAGCTATTTTAGCAAATCTATGGAGTACCTTGGCACCAGGCGGTACTCTGATCTACGCAACTTGCTCTATATTCCCTCAGGAGAACGAAAAAATCATCAGCGCATTTATTCGTGAAACTGATGATGCAGATCATATAGAGATCGATGCTAACTGGGGATTAAAAAGAGAATATGGTAGACAGCTATTCCCAGAAAAGGATGGCAATGATGGTTTTTATTACGCGATGCTTAAAAAACGTAAATGTGACTAAACAGGCTTTATCGAATGGGTTATATTTAACTATCTAAAAACACCTATAATAATTTTGGAACCGAACGAGCACTCTATATGAAAATCATCATCCTTGGTGCGGGCCAAGTTGGCGGCACACTGGCAGAGAACCTAGCAAGCGAAGCGAATGACATAACTATTGTCGACTCAAATGCTGATCGTCTCAGAGAGTTACAAGACAGATTGGACATAAGCACCATTGAAGGCATGGCATCATACCCAAGTACTTTAGATAGGGCTGGCGCTGAAGATGCAGACATGCTGATTGCTGTAACAAGTAGTGATGAAGTTAACATGATCGCCTGCCAGCTAGCACAAACCCTCTATAAAACTCCGACCAAAATTGCCCGGGTTAGGAGTCATGATTACATAAAACACGCAAAAGATATTTTTTGTAAAAATGCCCTACCAGTCGATGTAATTATCAGCCCTGAACAGCTGGTAACCAAAAATGTTAAACGGCTAATAGAGAGACCTGGCGCACTACAAGTGTTAGATTTTGCTGACGGAAAAGCACAGTTAGTCGCGGTAAAGGCCTATTATGGAGGCCCTCTAGTAGGCAACCAAATTTCATTTCTAAAACAACATATGCCAAACATTGACACTAGAGTGGCGGCTATATTTCGCAAGGGAAGCCCTATTACTCCAGAGGGGCACACTGTAATTGAAGCGGACGATGAAGTGTTTTTCATTGCCGCCACCGAAGATATTCTAGCGGTAATGAGCGAGCTAAGGCGTCTAGACAATCCTTTCAAACGGATTATAATCGCCGGCGGTGGCAACATTGGGGCCCGACTTGCAGCATCAATTGAGGATGACTTTCAAGTTAAGATAATTGAAAAATATCGAGACAGATGCACAGTGCTTTCAAACACCCTCAATAAAACTATAGTACTGCACGGCAATGCATCAGATAGGGATTTGTTACTAGAGGAAAACATTGAAGATACGGACGTGTTCTGCGCCTTAACCAATGACGATGAAGCAAACATAATGGCGTCGATGTTGGCAAAAAAAATGGGTGCTAGAACAGTCATGACCTTAATCAACAACCCAGCATACGTTGATTTAGTGCAAGGCGGAGTCATTGACATTGCAATTTCACCGCAGCAGACAACTATTGGTGCTCTACTCACCCACGTAAGAAAAGGTGATGTAGCGGCTGTGCACTCATTGAGAAGAGGAGCTGCTGAAGTATTAGAGGTAGTGGTGCATGGAGATAAACACAGTTCGAAAGTGGTTGGCAGAGCCTTGAGAGATATCAAGCTGCCGACTGGCACTACTATTGGGGCGATCGTAAGGAATGATAAAGTTATTATTGCCCATGACCATGAAGTCGTAGAAAGTGATGATCATATCATTTTATTCTTAGTCGATAAGAACAAAATAAGTGAAATTGAAAAGCTCTTCCAAGTCGGGCTCGCCTTCTTTTAAAACAACTCTGACAAAAAGCAAACAACACTATGCACTATAGAATCATATTAAGAATCCTCGGTATCCTATTGATGGTATTCAGTCTAAGTATGATCCCTCCCGCCATTGTCTCGCATATTTACGACGATGGCCTGTATTCAATTTTCTATCTATGCCTAGCGATCACCTTCGGTACCGGGTTGCTATTGTGGCTGCCCGCCTACAATGTTGAAGCAGAACTAAGAACTAGAGACGGCTTTGTCGTGACGGTGATGTTCTGGCTGGTACTGGCAATCTTTGGTGCCATCCCCTTCATCTTGGCTGAAGAATTGCATTTAAGTATCGTAGATGCGATTTTCGAGTCAACGTCAGGACTAACCACCACCGGCGCAACAGTGATAACCGGGATAGATCAACTGCCAAAATCTATCCTCTTTTATCGCCAGCAGTTACAGTGGTTAGGCGGCATGGGTATTATTGTACTGGCGGTTGCCATCTTGCCGATGCTCGGCATCGGAGGAATGCAGCTCTATCGAGCTGAAACACCAGGCCCGGTCAAAGACAGTAAATTGACCCCGAGAATAACCGAGACAGCCAAGGCGCTATGGTATATATACGCCACTCTTACGGTGGTTTGTGCCATTAGTTACAAACTGGCAGGCATGGACTGGTTCGATGCAATATCACACAGTTTTTCTACCGTGGCGATCGGAGGGTTCTCGACACATGATGCGAGCATGGGCTATTTCAACAGCCAGCTGATTGAATCAGTCGCCACCATATTCATGCTGATCTCAGCCGTCAATTTTGGACTGCACTTTTTTGCGTGGCGAAGAAAAACCCTCAACCACTACTGGACGGATCCAGAAGTTAAGTTTTTTATCGGCACTCTACTAATCACTATTATTATCAGTATCAGTATTTTATCCCTGACTCGCACTTACGAACCTCTCAGAGCGATCAGTGAATCTATATTTATGACTGTATCGATAGCCACCACCACTGGTTTTGCCACTTCAGACTTCACCAGCTGGCCTACTGTGCTGCCTTTCATGCTAATGCTGACAGCTTTTGCCGGAGGCTGTGCAGGATCGACCGCCGGTGGTATGAAGATCATTCGCGTGATGCTGATTGTTAAGCAGGGTCACCGTGAGATAAAGCGCTTGGTCCACCCCAACGCCATTTTCAGCGTCAAGCTGGCCAACAAACCGATTTCAGAAAAAATCCTGCAAGCGGTCTGGGGGTTCTTCTCTGTGTATATGATGGTCTTCGTGATTATGATGGTCGCTATTATGATGACTGGCATCGATCAAATTACTGCATGGTCAGCAGTCGCCGCTACTTTGAACAACTTGGGTCCAGGCCTTGGGGAAGTTGCAGCCAATTACGGCTCGATAAATGACACCGCGAAATGGATCCTGTGTTTCTCTATGCTGCTCGGAAGACTGGAAGTGTTTACCTTGCTGATTCTATTCACTCCGACTTTTTGGCGCCGCTAAAAGGTACCTTAGTAGAGCTTAGCCATCCCCGGCGGAGAATTTTTGAATCTTTTATATTCCCATTGATACTGTTCTGGATGGGATTTTGCCATGTATTCAATGGTTTGGTTGAGGGTTTTAAGTGATAAGGTTATATCTGGGCTGACAATTTCCTCGGCTACTTCGCTAAATTGAATAGTGAAACCTTCCCCTGCGGCTTCTCGAATAGCAACCCCGGCGATAACTGTAGCCTTAGTTTTACGTGCCAGCTGCGATAACAAGGTCATGGTATAAGCGGGCCTACCACAAAAATCGGCAAACATACCGCTACCTGCAGCGGGCTCTTGGTCCGGTAAGATCGCAATCACTTTATTCGCCCGTAGTTTCTTCATCAACTTGCGTACCCCCGAGGCATTTGCCGGAGCCATGTCGCCACCCATGCGCTTGCGCATTTTATTGATCAACCAATCAAAAAACTTCAGCTTAGGCTGCTTGTACAGCACGGTCAGGTCGTATCTGCTGGATGCGTATAAGTTGAGCACTTCCCAATTGCCTATATGCGGAGCGATGATGATCACCCCTTTGCCCTGCGCAAAAGCGGCTTGTAAGATATCTTCTCCGACCACCTTAGTGACCTTGGCAAGAGACATTTTTGTTGGCCACAGCCAAGACATGCCCATCTCCGCGTAGGACATGCCAGTGTGCTCTAAACTAGAGCGCAACAGTTCTTCTCGAGCTTGAGCATCGAGATGTTTAAAACAACAGTCAATATTTGCGCGCGAGACAGCATAGCTGCGAGAGCTTTGTCCACGATACAATAACTTACCGAAACAGCGACCTAGAAATTGACTGACAGACAGCGGAAAAACCGCCATTATGACTAAAAAAAACAAACCGATGATAATTTTAATAATGCGCATCAAACTTCCAACCTATTCTCTCTGGGGACATTTGGATCTAAGCAAACAACTATATATTAAGGCCTAAGCATAACGTGACGAGCGTAGTAGTGATGCTAAGGCCTCATATTGAAAGCTGATTATATAAGGATCGGTAAACCCTGTCTCTATAGAAATAACTAACATCTACTAGCGTACCGCCAAAAAATAAACTTGAAATTTACAAGTTTGCCATCCATATAAAACTACAGAGCCTAAAAAAACAGACAGAGACCTCTGCATAACGTTGCTAGCGAAGGTAAGACAAGCAAAAAACCGGCGAGATAGCGGAGTCAGCGTGCCCCTCTCTTTGGGTATAGTATGCCGCTGTTTATGGGTATTACTGGTGTAAATGCGCCTGTTTAGTCGGTTTTTAACGCCGTGTTACCGAGCGCAGTTATCATACCCTCTGGGTGAGTTATGCAGGGGTCTCAGACAATAATAAACTCAACGACAAGGTACTAATATGCAATATAACGTTTATCTATCGGGTGAAATACATTCCGATTGGCGAGAAAAAATCAAATCAGCGGTTGAAAAGCGTGGACTGCCGATAACCATTTTAACACCGAATACCGATCACCAAAGTAGCGATGGCTGCGGCGAGCAAATCCTCGGACACGAGGACAGTGCTTTTTGGAAGGACCACAAAGCGGCCAAAATAAATACCATTAGACAGCAGGCAGCTATCGCCAGAGCTGACATTGTGGTGGTTAGATTCGGCGCACAATACAAACAGTGGAATGCGGCCTTTGATGCGGGAATGGCGATAGCCAAAGGAAAATCGTTAATTGTCGAGCACCATCCAGACCTTACCCATCCGCTAAAAGAGATCGACGCCGCAGCCAGCGCAGTAGCGGAGAACACTGAACAAGTTATAGAAATTCTCAGTTACTTGACCAAAGACTATTAGCGAACCTCTGAACAAACTGCTGTGATTGGATGTATATGTGGCGCTAGGCGCATTCAATGACGGCACCTAGCACCACGCACTTGATTAATGATAAATATTTCCTTAGATAAAAGCCTAAAAACCAATAATGATGTATAATTGCCCGCTTATTTTTCAAATTCAGAATCTCTATGTGAGTGACACCGGATAGGGATTGCTAACTCGAATTAAAATGCTAATTCAACAGACAGGTAAATATTGTGACTGCTACGCCGACCACCAAAGGAGCTACCTTTCAAGGTTTGATTCTCGCATTACAATCATATTGGTCAGAACATGGCTGTGTGATAATTCAACCTTTAGATATGGAAGTTGGAGCTGGCACATTCCATCCTGCTACATTTTTGCGCGCTATTGGCCCAGAGTCATGGCGGGCGGCTTATGTACAGCCTAGCAGAAGACCTACTGATGGGCGCTACGGCGAAAATCCAAATCGACTACAGCACTACTATCAATTCCAAACCGTGTTAAAACCTTCCCCTGACAATATCCAAGAGTTGTATCTTGGATCATTACAGGCACTGGGCATTGACCCACTAGTGCACGACATTCGCTTTGTCGAAGATAACTGGGAATCGCCAACACTTGGCGCCTGGGGACTTGGCTGGGAAGTATGGCTGGATGGCATGGAAGTATCACAGTTCACCTATTTTCAACAAGTGGGCGGACTAGAGTGCTACCCGATTACCGGCGAACTGACCTACGGTCTAGAGCGACTAGCGATGTACGTCCAAGATGTGGACAGTGTTTATGACCTAGTATGGACGATCAACCCGGATGGAACTCCCATCACTTACGGCGACGTTTTCCACCAGAACGAAGTGGAACAGTCTACCTATAATTTTCAGCACGCCGACGTCACGCATCTGCTGTCCAGCTTTGATTTTCACGAGCGTGAATGTGCAAAATTACTCGCGGCAAACCTACCTTTGCCCGCCTATGAGCAGACCCTAAAAGCATCGCATACGTTCAACTTATTAGACGCGCGCAAAGCCATTTCAGTGACTGAGCGACAGCGCTACATATTGCGGGTGCGCACCTTAACGCGCGGCGTTGCCGAAGCATACTTAAATTCAAGAGCTAAACTGGGCTTTCCGCTCGCAGAGGAAAGTATCCGCCTTGAAGCCCTAGCGGCATTACAGGAGAACAAATAATGGCTGCCCTAGATTTTTTAGTAGAGCTGGGAACAGCTGAACTACCGCCTAAATCACTGTCCGCACTATCAAAAGCATTTAGCAAAGGCATTTTAGACGGCCTTAAAGCAGAATTGGGACGTGATGCCGATAAATTACTAGCGGACATAACCCTAGAGAGCTTCGCCACTCCTAGGCGCCTAGCAGTGCGCATTAGCAGCCTGCTCACGGAGATTCCCGGATCGGTAAATCTAGTTCAGGGTCCGCCGATAAAAATCTGCTATGACGCAGATGGCAACCCCACCAAAGCGCTGTTAGGCTTCGCCAAGAAAAACAACACCGAACTGGATCAGCTGAGCGAGCGAGGCGGCAAGATCAGCTATGCGCAGCAGATAGCGGCTAAACCTATCGCCGCTATACTGCCGAGCATAGTAGAAAAATCTTTAGCTAAGCTGCCGATCGCTAAAAGAATGCGCTGGGGCAGCAGCAGAATAGAATTTGTTAGACCCGTGCAATGGCTAGTCATGCTGTTTGGCGAGCAAGTTATCGACTGCACCATACTCGGTGCGACAGCAAGCAATAAGAGTCGTGGTCACCGTTTTCATCACAGCGCAGAATTGACCATAACCACTGCTGGCGAATATGAAAATTTGTTAGAAAAAGCCTATGTAATTACCAGCTTCGCCAAGCGCCGCGCGATGATCAATAGCCAAGTACTAGCACAGGCCAAGAAAATCAATGGCACCGCACATATTGAAGCCGATCTATTAGATGAAGTCACTGGATTAAATGAATGGCCGGTGGCATTAACGGGACAGTTTGATCAGGAATTCTTGAGCGTGCCACAAGAGGCGCTAATCCTTTCGATGAAGGAACATCAGAAATATTTCTATACCACTGATCAAGATGGCAAGCTGATGCCCTACTTCATCACCGTCAGTAATATTGAGTCAAAAGATCCGAAGAAAGTAATTAGCGGTAATGAAAAAGTCATCAAACCAAGGCTTGCCGATGCGGTATTCTTTTTTGAGAACGATAAAAAAACTAGCCTAGCGGCACGCACGGCTCAACTGAAAAACATCATATTCCAAAAAGAGCTTGGCACTGTTTATGACAAAAGCGAGAGAAATTCGATACTTGCAGGCTTTATCTCAGAGTTAATAGCCGGTAGTAAAGAAAAAGCACAGCGTGCAGCACTGCTCGCTAAAGCAGATCTAATCACCGACATGGTCTTTGAGTTCACCGATTTACAGGGTTTGATGGGCTACCACTATGCACTACATGATGGTGAAGACAGTGAAGTCGCCCAGGCAATTTATGAACAGTATCTACCAAAATTTGCCGGCGACCAGCTACCGCAAACCAAAACAGGCTTAGCACTAGCGCTCGCTGACCGGCTAGATACACTGACTGGAATGTTTGGTATAGGCCAGCCACCCACCGGATCCAAAGATCCGTTTGCGTTGCGCCGAGCTACTTTAGGCGTGTTGCGCATCATTATAGAAAAACAGCTTGATTTAGATCTAAAGCAGCTAGTCACTTTAGCTGTCGAACAACATAGCGCGATAAAACCGACTGATCGTGCAGCGATCATCAAACAAGTGGTAGATTTCATGCTGGAACGCTTGCGGGCCTACTATGATGACCGCGGCATCAAAGTCGATACCTACTTAAGCGTCGCTGCACTGCAGCCAAGCAAGCCATTAGACTTCGATAAAAGAATCAGTGCGGTACAGCACTTTAGATCGCTAAGTGCGGCCAGCTCATTGGCGGCGGCAAATAAAAGAGTCGCTAATATCATCGCTAAACAAACCGTCAGCAGCACAGTAACCGTTGATCGGGCACTGTTGAGCGAAGCGGCGGAAATAGAGTTATACGACACTTTATTACAATTGAGCACAGCGCTTAAGCCCCTGTATGCAGCGGGCGATTATCAGGCAGCACTGGTATTGCTAGCAGACATACAGCAGCCGATCGACGCGTTCTTTGACAATGTAATGGTGATGGCCGAGGATCAAAAGGTTCAACAAAACCGGATCCGCCTACTCAGTGAATTAAGGGAACTATTTTTACAAATAGCCGACATCTCATTACTTAACTAAAACCATTTAACTCAAACCAGCGTATAAACACTAACCCCAAAAGCGAGATTGACAGCCCTCAATCTCGCTTTTTAATGCCCGCTATTTATAGCATCACTCGCCACTACAGCAGCCAGTAGCAAACTGGCAGTAAGTTAATCCAAATTCTAGCTCTATCGTAGGGTAACCTACAGCAGCTAAAGCATGGCTAAAAAGCATGCTGCCTACAATTAACCAGCCTAAAAACAGCAGTTACTCGCGCTCGGCAATCAAGTGTAAAAAGCATACAAATAGTACTCACTAACATTAAAAATAGTAACCACTAACTTTTATAAGATACTGATAAATATCAGTTAATGTAACAGCCCTACATATAATGAATATATCGACAAACCGGCATTATAAGTGTGAATTGGTCTATAGGGGAAGTATTTCCGAGTTAGGATTGATACATATCATGAGCAGTAAGTAACTGATGATTAGATCTTATCATGACCGCTAATCAGCAATAAATTTAAGGATGATACAACAAAAAAATAGCGGTTAGAATTATATATTTCAATTCACTAGACCATAGTAAATTAATAAAAATCATGAACTTACACAACCTTTAGAGAAAGGTGGTCAACCAGCTAAAATATCAGAGGAAAAGCACGGCTAAAATCCGGTCGAGAAATGCAAATGATACCGGGGAATCGATAAAATAGACGTCGTCTACTGCGCCACATCAATCTCAAATCCGGCCATTATTAAAAGCTAAGCGAGGCGCAAAAATAAATTTCAAGCCAGCTAATGACCGAAATAAATCCAGCTTATTAATAAACTAAATCAGACTAAAATTACCTAAAAAAGACTGTCTTTAGGGCCAGTTTTCGATGGTTAAATTGAAAATTAATCACCGGAAACCAATCAATAAAGAGAGAAGCTGCTGACAAAAATGATAGCGATTTACAAGTTAAGTCGCTTTTGTAAATCAAACAGAAAGCAACTATAGTGAGCGCTCACTTTTATTAAGAACAATGTTTCCCGCAGTTCTATAACCATTGATCCTTAATCTTGCCATATTGGAAATACCCCCACTGCCCTACTCTTCGCAGTGCTGCCAGTGGAAATTTCTGCAACGGCTGCGTATAGATAGGTAAATTGACGCCCTGAACTTCCGCGACCTGCTCTGCTAGGCGCTTACCTGCTTGCACAGAAAATGACACGCCACTGCCACAGTAGCCCATGCCATAAAAAACGCTGCGCTCGGAGTTCTGATAAATATGCGGCATGTCGTCCAAAGAGACACTGATCCAGCCTGACCAAGCGTAATCATAGTGAATATTCTGCAGCGCCGGAAAGCTGCTTTTTAGCACTTTTAGTAATCGCTGAGAGAAGTAAGGGTCTTGCGCCCCTTTTCCGGTAATCGCACCTCGGCCGCCAAACAAAATTCGATTATCTGGTAATTTACGATAAAAGTACTTTAAAGCACGAGTGTCCATTACCACATTATCGGTTAAGAAGTTACAGGCGGCCAATTGCTCGGCGGACAAAGGTTGAGTAACGATGATTTGAGAGAGCACCGGCAGAGTTCGCTCATCGACTAGTGGGTGAAATTTACGAGGGGTGTAGCCATTAGTTGCTATGACAACTTTTTGCGCGACTATTTTAGCCTGTGGAGTGACTATCACTTGTCGATTATTTTGCTCGCTCCAATCGAGCAGAGGCGTGGATGAATGTATCTTAACCCCCGCTTGACGCGCTAACTTTTGATAGCCCCAAGCCAATTTTAACGGGTTTAGACCAAAGCCATCTTGGTAGCGTATGCCACCATAAGCATTTTTATCATCCATAAACTCAGCGCGAATTTGGTCTTTACTCAACACTTGTACTTGATAGCCGAACCCCTGCTGCTGCAACTTAGCTTGTTCGACCAATACCTTAAACATCTTAGGTTTATGCGCAAGTTTTAAAAATCCAGCACTTTGACGATCACACTCTATTCCTTCACCGATGAGTGCCTCGACCGTTTCCACACCTTCACAAGCCTCGCGATACATTTGTCGCATCGCCTGCTCACCCCATTGAGACTCCATTTGCGCGTAAGTTTTACGACCGGTAGATTTCAGAATAAAACCAGCGTTGCGTCCACTGCAACCCCAGGCAGTTTGATTAGCCTCAATAATGTGCGCTTTGATATTGTGCTCTCTGGCTAAATGTATAGCGCAGGACATGCCCGTGTAACCCGCCCCAACGATAAGTACATCTACTTCAACATCCTGCTTTAAGGCACCGTCATCCTCAGGTGCAGCCCCTGAGTTCTCAGCCCAATAGCTATTCGGATAGGGTTGATTACAACCGGGGGAAAGGTCGACGAGCGGATCATACATGGTACTTCCTTTTTATAGTCTTCCAAACACAGCCACCAGCCAGTTCGAACATCTAGCTTAATCGCTCGGTGCTCAGCTGTGTTTTGGATTTTAGAATAGTTTATTTTCTCAAGTGTTAAAAATCAGCCCTGAGAATGCAATCACCTGGCCGCTTTTTTAATACTTTAGCCGCAGAAAATTATAATCCGCAGCACTATAAAAATTGGCGCTGCGATTAAATAATGCTGACTGCCAACTATTTTAAATAATATACGACGAGCATCGTGCAGACTAAGGACAAAACCAATGTCATAAAATTCTCACTAGAGGTATGTTATGCACACACTGCGATTAAAAGGTTTCTAGCATGACAAAGCCCGACAACATGAGATATCAACCACTAGAGTTAAATGACTTTCCTGCCATTATCACTTTGGCTACCGAAGTACATGGCGAGGGCTATGTAGATCTGCCGACGCTGGCAATATGGCGCCAACAAGGCCTATTTAAAGGCATAAATTCCGGCTGGGTTGCCTATGACGAAGAGCGGCTAGTCGGCTATCGAATAACCTTTGCCGCCGGCCAGTGGAATATTGATCACTGGTCATCCCCGCAATTATGGCAAGTACCTGCAGAGCGGGTCTGTTATTTTAAATGCAATACGGTACACCGTGACTATCGTGGATCGGGGATTGGCGCCCAGTTACTGAAGCGGTCAACTCAAGCTGCTAAGCTACAGGGAGCGCTGGCAGGTGTGGCCCACTTATGGCAACAGAGCCCCAATAACAGCGCTGTACAATATTTTACCCACTGTGGCGGTATGCCAATTAAAACCCATCACAGCAAGTGGAACCAAGATTGTGAACAAGGCTATATATGCACTCTGTGCGGTAACGACTGCCACTGCGGGGCTGAAGAAATGATATTGCGTTTCGTGTAACCAGCTTTCAAACACTCACCAGAAAATTTTCAATAGGCGGTATCATTGCCTAATAAACCGCTGCACAAGTCACACAGGGAATATGTGCGACTTGTGCAGAGTCTCCCTAATCATCACCATATAAATGCTCAACAGCTAGTGACACTATGTGACAAAACATTTCCTTGTGTGACCGCAATTAATTGAGAAGTTTACTAGTTTAATAGCGGATCCTTCGAAGCGCTCACTGTACTTTTGCAGTCTAGGGGTTAGACAATCATCTAACATAATCCTCAATCAATGACTTCACTGCACACATAGCACCAGCTATTGAGTCATATTAAAGCCACTGATCTAGGATATGAAAATAATGTTAGCACTCAGTATAAATATAATAAGGTAAATCAGATGAATCAAACTAAAGCTGGGATAGCTGGCCTCACTCTCGCTGTATCAACTATTGTCGCCCAAGCAGGTGAAGTAGATGTATTACATTATTGGACTTCAGGTGGTGAGGCAAAAGCGATCGCTGTGTTAAAAGACCTTATAACCAAAGAGGGGCCCAACTGGAAAGATTTTGCAGTTACAGGCGGAACTGGTGAAGCGTCCATGACCCTACTTAAATCTCGCGCAGTGTCGGTCAATCCGCCCGCGGCAGCGCAAATGATTCGCTTATACATTCAATAGTGGGCCCAAATTATTGCTGTAGGTCTTAAGCTCAAAGCTGCGGTAGCTCACGGCGGTCAAGCTTGGCAAAATCCGACCCTTTATGAAGCGATTGCAATAAGTATGGGTGGTTCAAATTTCTATACCACAGTTTTCCTAAAGCATGATGATACGACACTGCGCAGCGCAAAAATGCTCGAAATTTTTAAGTAAACTAGTGACCTAAATGATACAGATAGTCTAGGCCGTGATTGGAACATAGTAACGTCCATGGTAATCAATGGCAAAAGGAAACTTACGGCAGCGGCTAAAGATTATATTTGTGTTCCAGCCCCACAGACCGAGCATCAATGCACCTTCAACATTTACAGTTTTTCGCTGTTTAACTTGAATAAGGGTCTATTGCTGTACGTCAAGGGCCGGTCATATACCGTTTTCGAATAATAACGGCTAGAAACTAGCTGATGTTACGCGCCCATGGAAGCCACTTCTTGAGACTTATTTATAACTATTATAAATTCCCTTAAAGACACCACGTTGCTCAAGTAAAATATAGGCTTTAAGTAGACGTTGCTTTAATTTAGCATCTACCGATTTTCGACTGAGCCCATAGTATATATTTTCTCGATTAACGATATAGGGGTGTACCTTATAATTTATTCCATCGTTAAAACTTGCCAGTAAATTTTTAACTTGGGTTTGATTGTAAAAAAAAGCAGATAAGCGCTGGTGAGCCATTGAATGAAGGATACTTTCAATTGAGCCAAAGCTCTGTATTTTTAATGAGAAATTATAATCAATGTCCAATTTTTGTTTGAGTTCATGGCCATAAAATGAGCCGTGAAACATCCCAACTTGCATAGGTAAGTTTTTAAAGTCATCCAGTGAATTTATAGTGTAGTCGCTATCCACAGGCACTACTAAAGATATTATTTCCTCACTTTGTTTAGCAAAAAAATCTATGTAAACCGAGCGTTCATCTGTTTCCGAGACACCAGACATTAAATCTACTTTACCGTGTTTAATCAGGTATAAAGCGCGCTTCCAAGGAGCGCTAATAAACACCATCTTGCAGTTAGCTTGCTCGGTCATCGCTCTAACTAAATCAACTGAAAGGCCTGCCCAGTTGCCCTGATCATTTTTAAAGTAAAATGGAGGCGAGTCATATACTCGAAACTTGATAACGCATTCAGAGTAGCCATTGACCGAAAATAGCATCATTACTAGGCCACAGAGTACTGATTTCATGTTTTCCTCTACTTTTATACTGACTCTGCCAAGCAGCTATAAATGATTAAGGGCAGTTTGGACGGCAAAGACAACAGCTAAATTAACACAACATGAATATTAGCATTTACAACCATAGACTAAAAGTAATCTC
>ASZJ01000065.1:7500-34050 GCA_000416275.1 Osedax symbiont Rs1 | reverse complement strand
CATGCAATATGCGGGTTAGGGGCCTCTAAACAAACTCCACTGGCCGTACAAAGAAATCTAGCGCTGCTAGTAACAGCTTTCGCCAGAAGCCGTTACCTTGATGACATGCTTCTCTGCCAGGGTGGTGTGTGACTTGTTAAGAGGTTCTCTTAGAGGCGTATTAGAAACTATTGCCGACAGAAAAACGCCGACCGCAAGTACCGATTTTATCCTGCAGCATAAAGGATCAACTTTAACGATATTTACTTATTATCTCAAAAAAGACCTGATTAGCTTTCAACTCTCGATAGGCTTGCTCAAATCGTACTATTAACTTTTTACTCACCCCTTTTTTACTGAAGCCGAAATAGACAAAATTATCATTGAATATATAGGGGTGTATTTCAAACTTACTCGCTGACAGTAAGGTATTTATTTTGTGGTTCGCATAGAAGTTATTGGATAGAGTTCCCGATATTCTATTCAGTTTTAATTTAGTAAAATTTTGTGCATTGGTCGCATACTCAAACTTACTGGAAAACTGCTCGTCTACGGCCATCTTTTTGGAAAATTCCCGCCCATAAAAAACGCCTCTTACAATACCTATCCTTTTAGGGAATGACTTTATATCATCCAAGTTATTAGCTTTAATAGTCTCACCTTTGGCGATGGTAAGGACTATTTGTTCATTTGACATAGGGCCAATATAATGGGTGTATTTCTTACGCTGCTCGGTAATTGACATATTAAGTAGCACATCCAAGCCTCCATGCTCTAATAAATACAGCGCTCGATTCCAGTTAATTGATTGAAAGTTAATTTTGCAATTAGCTTGTTTAAAAAGCGCGGAGACCAATTCAACAGCCAAACCATGCCAGTTTCCCTGGGCGTCTTGATAGTATCGCGGTTTATTCTCGATAACTCTGACTGACAATGAGCAGGCGGCAAAACTAATACTAGGCACTAACAATAAAACCATCAGTATACTTCTCACACCCACCTCTTAGTTTAACCTAAATCAGTGACTTCACTGCGCCACATAGCGCAAGCTCTTGATTTTACAGCGGTTAGAAAAATACCCGCTGAACCTATGGGTGCAGCTAAGATTTTTCAATTCCACTGTAGAACCAATATCTTACACTCTGTATTCACTTTGAAGTCACGGATTCAGGTTTAATTTAATTTTAATGTTTAAATATTACGCAGATAAGTACTGCCTACCAGAATATTTATCTAATCAGCGCTTCTACCGTTGCTTTGGCTTGTATTTCTGCACGATCAGCTGTGGACGTCATCAGCTTAAATTTTTGCTTAGAATTATTACCTTTATTAGTTAAGGTATAGCTAATAAAATGCATTGGGCCAAAATCGGTTTGTAAGGTCTCATCCTGCTCTTTTTCAACAGAGAAAGAACTAGTCATACTCTCAATATACTGCATAAAAGCTTGTTCAATCATGTTGATATTTACGTGGCGAGTGTACACAGAGCAATGCTCTTGTTCGTCTACTGAGACTAAAAAATCTCCGATCACATTAGGTATCACCCAGACTGTTCCCGGCTTATTTTGCAGGAAAAATAACGCCTTACTAGCAGATAACTCAGGGACATCCCCCTGTTTTAGCTGTTCTTTTAAAACGGATAAATCAGCGGCATTAGCGACACAAGTTTTAGCATACAACTGAGTGTAAAAATTTGCAGATATTTTGTTTAGATCAGCATTTATCACGGTCGAAGACGTACCTAGTAAGAGCACGATAAGTAGTTTATGGAAAGGTTTTAACATAAGAGTCCTCTGTATTCTATGTCCTAAGCCAGATAATATATCATTAAAAATCAGTAAACAGCTGGGTTAAAATAATTTAACTTAAGGTATCATGCAATTCTTCAATGTTATGCATTACATAATTCTATTATAGGCCCTGTTATGTCCAAAAATATTCTTCCAAATCTTTCAGTCAATGAGCTAGACAGCGAGCAGCGCTTTCAATACTTTATCGATGAAGCGATACAACAACAGCAAATTTGGATATTAACCGACCAGCAAGGCTGTGTAATGTTAAACACTGATGATGAAGACTGTGTGCCGGTTTGGCCGAGTGAGGATAGCGCTCAAAATTGGGCAACAGCTGATTGGCAACATTGCAAAGCCGAACCTGTAGCACTAAAAGTTTGGCAGCATCGCTGGACACTGGGCTTAGAAGAGGATCAGTTTCATGTGGTGGTATTTCCAGTAGAACAGCAGGAGGGAACAGTCATTCACCCGCAAGATTTAGACGCTGAGCTGCGCAAGAAAATCAAGGCCAATAATAAAGCTAAATAATAGCTTAGTAGTGAAACGCTCAACTAGCTAGTTCTAATTTATACCTGAATCCGTGACTTCAGAGTGAAAACAGCGTGTAAGATATTGGTTCTACGGTGGAATTGAAAAATCTTAGCTGCACCCGTAGGTTCAGCGGGTATTTTTCTAACCGCTGTAGAATCAAGAGCTTGCGCTATGTGGTGTAGTGAAGTCACTGATTCAGGTTATAGTTACCCACAAGCCATAAAAAACCGATCTTGTGGGTAATGTTTGTTGTGCACAGTTTTGGTGAAGCAACCGCTTGTGTGCAACTTTAGGCGACTTCTAATATCAATAACTTCTCCCCGCTATTCGATGCATAATTAACCGGTTATTATGATCTTGTCAATATGCTGTTGTTTCGACTCAGCATCCAAAAAACTAGCTTCAATACTGTTTATTGCCAGCTGTTTTAACTGCTTAATAGTCATCGGCAGCGCCGTCGCCAAGGCCATATAATTAGCCGCGATATAACCGCCAAAGTAGGCGGGATCATCTGAATTAACTGTGACTTTAACGCCGCGATCTAACATCTGTAAAATGTTGTGCTCACTCATACTAGCAAACACTTTTAGCTTAGTGTTAGATAGCGGACAGACCGTTAACGGCATCTGCTCATCGATCAGCCGCTGCATCAGCGCTTGATCTGCAAACGCTTTGACACCGTGATCAATGCGCGCCACTTTTAGCAGATCTAACGCCTGCCAAATATACTCGACCGGACCTTCCTCCCCCGCATGAGCTACCGTTAACAAACCGAGCTGACGTGCTTTGGCGAATACCGTTTTGAACTTTTCAGGGGGATGGCCAAGCTCAGAGCTATCTAAACCCACCGCTTTAAAATGCTCTCTATAAGGGAGCGCTTGCGCTAAGGTCTGCAGCGCAGATTCCTCTGATAAGTGGCGTAAAAAGGCCAGGATTAAAAAACTACTGATTGCCAGTGTTTTTTCTCCATCTGCCAGCGCCCGACTTATACCATTGATCACCGAGCCAAAATCAATCCCCCTGTCGGTATGGATCTGCGGATCAAAGCAGGGCTCAACATGCACTACCCCCTCCTCTTTGCACTGTAATAAGTAAGCCCAAGTTAGGTCGTAGAAATCCTGCTCGGTTTGTAGCACTTCAGCCCCTAAATAATAAATATCTAAGAACTGTTGTAAATTATCGAAGCGGTAGGCTTTTCGCAATTCGCCAATACTCGAATAAGCGAGCTTAATCTGATTTTTTTCGGCCAGCTTAAACAGCAACTCCGGCTCTAGTGATCCCTCTAAATGGATGTGCAACTCTGCTTTTGGCAGTGCATAAATCAAAGCTTTCATCGGTTCTCCCTAACTACTTTTACTGCAACTTATGACATTCACTAGCATTATTTTCGGCAAAATATTGGTAGGTTGCTGAAAACCTGGAAAGTAAATACTCTCCGGCGGTAGTCGCTGCATATTTTGCAGGATTATCTGCACTGTGACACCCCGGTAAGGCGGTGATTTGAGTATCAAAATTGGGCTCGACAAAAAACGGCATACTATAGCGCTGCTCTCCCTTGGGATTGACCACCCGATGTGGGGTAGATGTATACCTATCATTACTCCAGCGGGCCATCATATCGCCGATATTAATCACGAAACTATTTTCAATCGGCGTCGCATCCAGCCACTGCTGATTTTTATCTTGCACTTGTAATCCACCGACTTGGTCTTGATGTAAAATGGTAATACAACCGTAATCGGTGTGCGCACCCGCACCCATTTGCTGACTATCGCGCTTTAATCCCACTTCAGGATAGTGAATAAAACGCAGTACACTGATCGGTTCACTAAAACTTTTTGAAAAATAATCCGGATCTATATTTAGCGCGACAGCGAGGCCACGCAATATGGTTTTGCCAAGCTCAATCATGTCCCAATAGTGAGTGTCAACTAACTCTCTAAAGCCTTCTATATCAGGATACTGATTACTGCCATGTAAAGGTTTGGAGTTTATAACATCCACATGATTTTCAGCCAAATGCCGACCCATGTCAAAGGTCTCTTTAAAGTCCGCAGGCTTATTTGGGTCTAATTGCTCAGTGCCTATGCGGCCATAGCCTCGATGATGCACAGTCTTGGTAATATCGATTTTTAATTTTTCCACCAGAGGTAAAGCAAAAAATTGTCGGTATAAATGACTCAGCTGCTTAATTCGTGCAGGGCTGATATTGTGACCGGTGATGTAGAAAAAACCACTTTTTCGGCAAGCTTGATCGATGGCGAGAGCCACTGACTGCCAGTGTTGCGGGTTTTCAGAGTAAAGCGGGGATATATCGATGATCGGTAGGTAGGTTTTATTCATAACACAGCTCCTTTTATACAGGCATTTAACCTTAACCTGAATCAGTGACTTCAATGCACCACATAGCGCAAGCTCTGTATTCACTTTGAAGTCACGGATTCAGGCTTAAGTAATCAGGTGAACTCCCAACAGCGCCGGAAATTCAGTGTGTTATTTTCTAATACAAATCGAGGGCCGCACCACAGCCCTCACCTTTCGGCCGTCTTAACATTGCATCTGAGAATGAAATATTAAGACTTATGCAATTAACAATGCTTACTGCAAACACTGCATAAGAACGGCCTAGTCGTCTCTAGCGATAGTATTTGCTAAAACCTGAATCGGTGACTAACTATGCGGCGCTTAGCTTCAGCTAATGGTCCTACAACGGTATGAAAAATAGCCACTGAGCTAAGACTTTTAAATACTGCTGTAAAACCAATTCAAGTTATTGAGGCATCCTAATTACCAGTTTGTTGATCACTGAGAACTACTTGGGAATGGTGCTTGGCACTCCTTCAACATACCAGTTAATACTTTTTAAGTTATTCAACGGCATTTTCTCACCTGCTTTAACCATTATTTCACCCTTTTGATTTTTGATCGGTCCGGTGAATGGGAAAAAAGCGCCACTGGTAATATCTGCGACTAACTGCTCCGCCTCTTTAACTATCTCTGCAGGCATGTTAGTGAATGCAGGGATAATGATATCCTTTTCAGCCATACCACCCCAGTAATTTTCAGGCTTCCAATTGCCATCCATCACTTCTTGGGTTTTACGAATATACAGTGCTGACCAGTCGTCAACCACGGACATTAAGTGTGCTTTAGGACCAAAACTAGACATGTCAGATGCTTGACCTACCGCATAAATGCCACGACGCTCAGCCGCTTGCATAGCCGCAGGGCTATCAGTGTGCTGCAAGATAACATCAACACCTTGATCCATCATCGCGTTGGCAGCATCTGCTTCTTTACCTGGATCAAACCAGCTATTCACCCAAATAATTTTAAGTTCCGCTTTTGGATTGTACTTTTGCAACGCCAATTGCACGGTATTGATATCGCGAATTACTTCGGGGATTGGGAAAGAGGCAATGTAGCCAATTTTATTGGTTTTAGTCATTTTTGCTGCCACGAAACCGGCAACGTAACGACCCTCAAAGGTTTTTGATAAGTAATTACCGGCGTTCTTGGCAGTTTTATAGCCAGTGGCGTGCTCAAACTTTACTTTTTTAAAGGTCTTAGCCACTTTCAAAGTAGGGTTCATATAACCAAATGATGTAGTAAAGATTAATTTATTACCGGCTTTAGCCAAATTGCGAATCACCCGCTCAGCATCAGCCCCCTCTGGCACAGATTCAACAAAAGTAGTTTCGACTTTGTCACCGAAGTGTTTTTCGACAGCTAGCCGCCCCTGATCGTGCTGGTAACTCCAACCGTGATCGCCGACGGGCCCAACATAGACAAAACCAATTTTGAATGGGTCGGCAGCTTGAGCGCCGCCAGCAGCGAGCAAGCTAAGGCCTAAGACAGCACTAGATAGTATTTTTTTTACACTCGATTTCATGTTCTGCATCCTTTATAGGGGTTGAGAATTATTGTTATTTTCTATCTGCTAACGGGGTAGAGAAAGAGTACTCCATATCCCAGGGGAAGCGAATCCAAGTGTCTTGGCTCACCTCGGTAATAAAAGTATCAACTAAGGGCTTGCCTGATGGCTTGGCGTACACTGTGGCTAGATGTGCTTTAGGTAATAACTCGCGCACGTATTTGGCGGTTTTTCCAGTATCGACCAAGTCATCCACCAGCAGCATCCCTTCACCGTCACCCGCAGCGCCTTTTATCAATTGCAACTCACCTTGGGCCTTGTCGCCATCGGCGTCTCCAGATGCATAGCTGGCAATGCAGACTGTATCTATCAACCGAATATCCATCTCGCGGGCCAAGATAGCCGCCGGCACTAAGCCACCGCGTGTGATAGCGATAATTCCTTTCCAGGGACCCATTTCCAACAAGCGCCAAGACAGTGCTCTGGAGTTTCTGTGTAACTCTTCCCAAGATACGGGAAAATCTCTATTGTATGGTGCTGACATGTAACACTCCAAAATCTTTGGCTTAGTGGAAAAGAGTTATAATACCTGAAATAGTAGCTGGTTTTAAGCGCTGATATGCAAGAGCAAGTACTTAATAATTGCCGCTACCGCAGCTTATTGGCTAGCTTAAGGGCGAGGGCACTGTGCTGAGCAATTAACTGCGGCACATCAAAACCCACTAGCTCTGCATCTATCACTTGCCACTGCCCTGCTACCATCACTCTATCAGCTCGGTGAGCACCGCACAGCAATAGCGCTGCCAGGGGATCATGGCTACCGCTAAAGCGCATTTCATCTAATTTAAATAACGCTAAATCAGCCTGTTTGCCCACTGCAATCACCCCGACATCGCTGCGCCCTAATAATGCGGCCGAACCCTTGGTCGCCCAGCGATAGGCATCCAAGTGACTAACTTTAGAGGCTCCGTAGCGCAGTCTCTGCAGGTAGAGGGCTTGACGCACCTCTTGAATCATATTCGAGCCATCGTTTGAAGCAGAGCCATCGACCCCAAGCCCCACCGGAACCCCGGCCTGTTCTAGCTCTAAATTTCGAGCAATCCCAGAAGCTAACATCATATTAGAAGTAGGACAGTGACAAACTCCGACTTGCGCGGCACCAAGTTTGGCTATTTCAGCATCATTAAAGTGAATTCCGTGCGCCAACCAAGTGCGGTCATGCAACCAGCCAACACTTTCCAAATAGTCGACAGTGCGCAAGCCAAAGCGCTCTAAACAGAACTGTTCTTCGTCTTTAGTCTCGGCTAAATGAGTGTGTAAACGCACTTGCAAGCGCTCTGCCAACTTTGCACTCTCGCGCATTATTTCTGGCGTCACTGAAAAAGGCGAGCAGGGAGCCAGCGCAATTTGTAACATTGCGCCCTCACCGCGCTGGTGGTACTTGTTAATCAACCGCTCTGAATCTGCTAAAATATCGACCTGTTGCTGCACAGTACTCTGCGGTGGCAGCCCGCCATCATCTTGGCCCAAACTCATAGAGCCGCGGGTAAATAAGGTGCGTATGCCGATAGCTTGCGCAGCCTCGACCTGCACATCGATAGACTGCTCCATCCCCGCAGGAAAAAGATAGTGGTGATCGGCTGATAAAGTACAGCCGGAGAGCAGTAACTCACCGAGCGCCAGCTTAGTCGCCACCGCCAGCATTTCTGGCTCTAACCCAGCCCACAGTGGATAGAGATTTTGCAACCAGCTAAACAGCTCTTGGTTAAGCGCGCCGGGGTAGGCTCTAGTCAATGTCTGATAATAGTGGTGGTGGCTGTTAATCAGACCGGCCAATACCACCACTTGTGAGGCATCGTACACCTTATCGAAAGCGCTCGGCTGATGACCGCCAGCCACCAGCTCAGTAATAACTCCCCCACTAGTGACTATTCCACCACGCGCATCTTGTCCGTCATCGACCAAGATCGCCAGCGGTTTTTTAATCCATAATCGTTCAGACTGCAGCACAAACGCTCCTAAATATTTAAACTTTCTAACTTCTAACTACCCATGCGGATGAAATGGTTTTCCCAGCCACATAGGAGTGTACATTTTTGACTTCATCACGTTACTAGAGATCATCACTAGCACTAAGACCGTCGCTGCATAAGGCATCATCGCCAGTAAATTAGGCGAGACCGGATAACCTAAACCTTGGGCGACTAAATTCAAAATACTGGCTAGACCAAACAGATAGGCTCCCAGGATTATCCGCTCGACCCGCCAAGTGGCAAAAACCACCAGCGCCAGAGCTATCCAGCCGCGACCAGATGACATGTTTTCTGCCCAGAGCGGAGTGTAAGCTAATGATAAATACCCGCCAGCCAAGCCGGCCATGCCTCCGCCAAAAGCGACCGCCAAATAGCGAGTTCGCATCACCGGCAAACCTATCACATTGGCGGCATGCGGATTTTCACCCACCGCTTTTACCGTGAGACCCATGCGGCTCGATTTAAAGAACCAATACACCAAAGCAAAGATAACAAAAGATAAGTAGACGATTAAATCTTGAGCAAACAGCATTTTACCAATGATAGGTATCTCACTTAACACTGGGATAGCAATAGGATCTAACCCGGCAATAGGGACCCCGACATAAGCCGCGCCAATAAACGCTGAGAGGCCAGTACCAAAAATAGTGAGCGCTAAGCCAGTCGCTACTTGATTGGCATTTAAGCCCAGTGCGATGCCGGCAAACAGCATCGACATAACAATTCCGGCAAGAATCGCGCACAGGAAACCTAAAATTAAGCTGCCAGTGGTTAAGGTGACTATAAAGCCAACCACTGCTCCCATTAACATCATCCCCTCTTGACCTAAATTCAACACCCCACTTTTTTCACAGACCAGCTCCCCAAGAGCGACAATCAACAGCGGGGTGCCAGTGCGGACCATCGCGTAGAGAACGTTAGTTATTAAATCAATATCCACTTAGACATTCTCCACTTGAGTATTAGAACCCGCTAACTTTATTTTAAAATTAATTAACACATCGCAAGCCAGTAAATAAAACAGTAACATTCCCTGAAATAATGAAGTTACCGCCAAAGGCATTTTTAATTCAATTTGCGCAAGTTCCCCACCCATATAGATTAGCGCCATCAGTAAACTTGCAAAAAATATCCCGACTGGATGCAGGCGGCCTAAAAAAGCCACGATAATCGCCGCATAACCATAGCCTGGAGATATAGACGGGATAAGCTGACCTATCGGCCCCGTCACTTCACCCGCACCCGCTAACCCAGCCAATGCACCACTGATTAGCATCACCAGTATCACTAAGCGCTTGTGTTTAAAGCCGGATAATTTAGCGGCATTGCTATCTAGCCCTAAGACTTTAATTTGAAAGCCGAGAAAAGACCGAGAGAGAAAAGTCCAAGCAGCCACCACTGCAAACAGCGCGAACAAAATACCAATGTGTAATCGCGTGTCTTCAATTAAGATCGGCAGTAATGCACTGTCGGCAAATAGTGCAGATTGAGGAAAACCATAACCTTGAGGATCTTTTAACGAGCCATGTACAAAATACAGCAATAGATACAGTGCTATATAGTTGAACATAATAGTGGTGAGAATCTCATTGGCGTTAAATCGGTTGCGCAACCAGGCGGCTAAAACGGCCCATGCCGCACCACCGAGCATGCCACTGAAAAGTACCAGCGGCAGCGCCAGTGCTGTTTCAACATCCAATAGCTGTAAAGCCACAGCACTGGCAGCTAATCCTCCCATCAATAGCTGACCTTCAGCGCCAATATTCCAAACTTGAGCTTTAAAAGTCAAAGCTAAGCCGATAGCGCAGAGCATAATAGGGGTCGCTTTAACGCAGAGCTCGGCAATACCATAGACGTCAGAGACGGGAGCGATCAGAAAAACACTTAACGCATGGATCGGATTGTGCCCCAGCGCCGCAAAAAATATCCCCCCTGTCAACAGCGTTAAAACGCCAGCTAACAAAGGTGAGAGATAAGACATAGTGGCGGATGCGCCACCACGTGGTTGTAATTTTAAAAACATAGGATCTCCGCTAAATAGCACTCGTCTGTAGAGCGTGCTCAGACGCTACTGGTGGTTGATCAAAAACACCAGTCATCCAGCGCCCGACTTCTTCGATGCTGGTTGCGGTGGTCGCTTTAGTTGGAGATAACTCGCCGTCACAAATAGCACAGAGCCGGTCACTAATTAAAAACAGCTCATCAATATCCTCAGAGACCACTAAAATAGCCGCTCCTTGATCGCGCAGCGCAATCAGTGCCCTATGGATGGCGGTTGCCGCTCCAATATCAACCCCCCACGTTGGGTGGGCGGCCACTAGCAGTTTAGGGTTCTGCAAAATCTCTCGACCGATGATAAATTTTTGTAAATTCCCCCCCGATAAGCTTTGCGCTGCCGCTTGATTGCCCGGGGTCTTTACCTTGTAATCTTTAATAATTTGATCGGCGAATTGGCTGGTTTTAAGCTGATTTATAAAACCATTATTAACCAGTCCCTGTAAATATCCGGTCAGTAACGTATTCTCTTTTAGACTCATTTCCGGCACCGCACCACGGCCTAAACGCTCCTCGGGCACAAAACCTAATCCCAACTCGCGGCGCGCTCTGGGATCGAGTAAGCCAACCGCGGTATCTGCAAAACAAACTTGCTCGGCACGCGCTACAAGATGCTCGCCGCTAAGAGCAGCTAGTAGTTCTTCTTGACCGTTACCCGCCACTCCGGCAATACCTAATATTTCGCCGCTGCGGACTTCAAAATTAATATTTTTCAAAGTGGCCGCAAAAGGATCTTCGCTCACTAGAGAAAGGTCTTTAACGATGAGAAAAGGGAGGGTACCTGATGATTTAGGGTAGTCGGTACTGATTGGGGTATCATCCCCAACCATGAGCTGCGCCATGCGCGTGGTACCCACTTCAGCGGGGATGCAATCGCCGGTCACCTTGCCCGCCCGTAAAATGGTGGCGCTGTGACACAGCGCTTGCACTTCTTTTAACTTGTGACTGATAAACAAAATACTACAGCCATCTTTAGCCAACTGGCGCAGGGTGACAAATAAGCTTTCAACTTCTTGAGGGGTGAGCACCGAAGTGGGCTCATCTAAAATTAACAGTTTAATATTTTGTACTAGGCAGCGCACTATCTCAACCCGCTGACGCTCCCCGACACTCAAGCTATGAATATGACGATTTGGATGGAGCTCCATCCCATATTGTTTGGATACGATACTGATCCGAGTCGCCAGCTGCTTTAAATCTCCGGCTTCATCTCCCAGTGCCAAGGCAATATTTTCGGTGACAGTCAGCGTTTCAAACAGTGAAAAGTGCTGAAAGACCATGCCGATTCCCATGCGTCTAGCCATAGATGGGTCTTTAATCGTGACCGGGGTGCCCTGCCAAATAATTTTTCCAGCATCGGGTTTAGTCACACCGTAGATCATTTTCATCAAGGTGCTTTTGCCCGCACCATTTTCACCTAACAGAGCATGGATTTCACCGGCTTGAATCGCTAAATCTATTTTATCGTTGGCTAAGCAACCAGGATATTGTTTAGTGATGCCCTGCAGTTGTAATCGATAGCTCGAACTTGCTGGCTCGACTTGTTGCCTGCTCATCTGTGTTGTGTCCTTTTTGTCTGAAATGCTGCACATTTCTGATAAAACTGACTTTTGGCAAGTGGCAAATATAGTCTGCGAAGTGATACCAAAGAGTCGTTTTTTATATTGTTATTATTTACACAAGTAAAGAATTTATAAAAAAGCTGACTCAAAAGACAGGTTTTTTTTTACTATTTTTCAGTAAATGGCAAAATATTTTCCAAAAACAGCGCTAAATTGTTGTTTATTTGTACAATATTATAAAATAGCTAAGCGTTATTTTTTATCGGCAAAATACTAGCACAAACAAAAAATCGGCGAAATACAGGACTAAGTTGTTTTCGATCAGAAACAGCGTCCTGGGGAAGACTCTCCATATAATTTGCCATAGATAATAGCTAAATCCGCCATCGGATTATTCGAGGCTATAGCGGTAATTCAGGGAAAATTAATCAGCTCGCAGATGAAATCAGCAATCACTGGAAGGAAGTTAAACCATATTTAAGTGGCTCTATAACTGAACATCTAGCTTTAAATAATTTGTAACAGCCCATCAACTAGCATTTTAATCGCTAGCACTGTCAAAATGATGGTGATTGTCGATTGAAAATAACGGGCTGCTAACTTATTTAAAATCATCCGACCCAAGAAATTCCCCAAAATTCCCGATAAAATCATCCCGGTTAAAAACAGTGCCCACTGCGAAAAATTAAAACCTAACCAGCCAAAAAGTATAATTTTCAAACCGTGCTGAATAATCATTAAACTGGCATGTGTCGCAGAAACTTGCCTGGCGAGCATTTTCTTTCTAGGCAGCAAAGCCATGGCCAATGGTCCGGTCGCGCCAAGAAACATAGTACTAAAAGTAATTAACACTCCAGCGATAGTGTGCGTCAATCGTCCCTGTTGGAACTGCTTAATTTTAGGTCCCCAAACCAAAAATAAGATAAAAACGGCCAGCACTAAGAGCAATACAGCCTCAGGTAAAACCACCACAAATTGACCGGCAACCAATGCACCTAACAGTGCCCCTAAAAAGTAGAAACAGACAATTTGCCAAACGATCTCGCGGCGCAGCAATAGCGCTCTTGTGCAATTGCTGGCGACTTGCACCACCCCATGCACTGGAATCACCATCGCCACCGGGATAAAGTTGACTAATAAAGCCAGCATTACCACACCACCGCCCAAACCAAACGCAGCGGTGAGTGCCGCGGTAAATACCGAGCTAATAATTAAGATGATACTGCTACCTAGGGGCAACACTGCAGGCCAAAGGCCTAATTCAATCAACCAAGCTAACATGCTGTCAATTACTCTCTTTGTTGAAGTTTTATGTTAAGCCGATGGCGATCTTCTTATTATTCACCGAGTAGAAATGAGCGGTAGAATTAATTCTAATTGATAACCATTTGCATTTAGAGATGGCTTATTATACTATTAAGTTATTATTTTCATCCATGACGAAGGCTTTGATATGCAAGCGAACAAAAAATACAGAGCAACTACTTTTCCTCTAGCGGCCGCTTGTGCTGCACTGTCACTGGTGTTACTTTTCTATCCTCTTTTTTTGTAGGCTCCAGCTCATACTGACTAACAAGTCTACTACTCAACTAATTATTTTAACTACTATTGGTTTTAACCTAAATTAGGGACTTGACTGCACCACATAGCGCAAGCTCTTGATTCACTTTGAAGTCACAGATTCGGGTTTAAGACGAATAATGATATTAGAATCATTTGAGTAAATAGTCATTCGTGGCAACATAAAACCAACTTAATCGTTAAAATAGTCTATAATTCGGCCATTTATTATCTAAGGCCTCTGCATAACGTTGCGAGCAAAGGTAATACAAGCAAAAAACCGGCGATATAGCGAAGTCAGTGTGTCCCTCACTTTGGGTACAGTGTGCCATTCTTCATGGGTATTACTGGTGTAAATGAGCATATTGAGCCGGTTTTTAACGCCGTATTACCGAGCGGCAGTTATCGTACCCTCTGGGTAAGTTTTGCAGAGGTCTCTATGTTTCTTTTATCATGGCCAATTATGCAACTTACGGTTTTATTAATTTTATTTATCAGTTTTCAGCTGCAAGCTAGCACAGTGACTAGCGTCGATAAAACTCGCCTCAAAATAGGCCAAAGTTTACAATTGAAAGTAAGCTCCGATGATTCTGCAGGTAAATCTCCCAATTTAGCGGTATTAAAAAAGAGCTTTAAAATAATAGGGAGTAGTAAAGTTAGCCGCCCTTACCTTAAAAATAACCAGCGCAAACACAAGACCCTATGGTTTTATATTCTGCAACCTAAAAGAGCAGGACAGCTGATTATACCGGCGATAAGCGTCAATAGTAAAAAATCTAAAGCAATTGCTATTCGAGTCTCTCGATCAAAAAAACCAACCTCTACTGCAGGGGCATCTATTAAAAAAGAGATCGTTAGCCACGATATTATCGTTAAAGCAATGCTCAACAAAAGTAAATTGTACCCAAATCAAATGTTGATCTATACGCTAAGTATCAACTTTCCCGACCACAGCAATAGTGACTTTAAAATTCAGCAACCTTTTATTGCCGGAGCAGTCATTCTACCTTTGGCGACACCGAGCTTTCAGCAAATTAAAGTCAGGTCTAAAGCGCGTACTATTCGCAGTCAAAGCTATGCAATATTTACCGAAAAAGTTGGCTATTATCAAATAGAGCCAGCCTCTGTCAGTTTTAACCAAGCAAAGCTTAAAAAAGCCAAACCGATAGTACTAAAAGCCAATCAACTACACTTTGAAATTGTACAAAAAGCCAATCAGACCAGCTTGGGCTATTGGCTACCTAGTGAAGGATTAACCCTCAGTCAAGTTTGGCAAGATTCTACGCCACAAGACATTACTGTAGGCAGCACAATCTATCGCACTCTTAGCCTTAAAGCCGAAGGTTTAAATGCCGATATATTACCATTAATTAGCACTTTGACTCATGAAAATATCAGTATCAAACTGCAGAACGTCAGCGTTGAAAATAGCATTGAAGAAGGTAAATTAGTCGCCATTCGAACCGAACAAGTGGCGATGACTTTTAATAGAGTGGGCTCTATTAGCATTGATCCGATAGATATTCACTGGTGGAATACTAAGTTTAATCAAGCGCGAGTGACGACTCTAACCGCGCAACGCTTTAACGTTGTTCCAGTCACCAAGACGATATATTCCCCCACACAACAGCCACAAACCACTGCTGATAAAACTAACCAGCAACCTCTAACTAGAGCTGAACCAGCCGCGCAGAGTCCCTCTGATCCCTCATCAACTAGTAAAAATCCAGCATTAGTCTCGGTTTTAAGTAATTCAGCAGACACCACAAGTCCCACCAAGCTATTTTCAAAACAGCAGCTTACCTGGCTGATCTTAATTTTATTTGTACTGCTAGTAGCATCCACATTAGGTTGGCTACTTAGCCATCATAAGGCTAAGCGTTAAGACTACATTGAGAACTCTGCATAACGTTGCGAGCGAAGGTAAGACAAGCAAAAAACCGGCGAGATAGCGGAGCTATGACAGCCATTATTTGCACAGAATATTCCCTATTTTCAACATAATTATACTTTCTAGCCATCTTAACTCTCTTAAATTAAGTCAATATAGAGAAATCTATGATCTATCTTAAATTTTTATCCACAAAAGCGTAGTTTTTTTATACCCAAAAACACTGTCGATTATAAGATTGGGTCTGCGCTGCTATTATTTTTAACAAGCAAAAAAAAATATTAAAATTTATGCTTGTTTTTCAATGGTTTACATGAATATTTAATTAAGCATTTGATTTTGTAATAATTTTAAAGAGCACTTCATGGTAATCAGGATGAAACTGTTTTCGATTAGAAAATCAGCTGAATTTAGAGTAATGCACACAGTTATCAACAGATAACGGAATGTTTTCATTTATTATTTTTAAAAAAAAAGTGATTTATTTTATGTCGAGGAAAAAGTTGAATCTTAAATTAGCTGTGCATAACAACCCTTTTTATATACAGGTTGTAGTACTGTTTTTTGATGTTCCACGGAAGATATCCAGAGATTTATCCACTACACACAATTTGTTAACCTGATAGTCACTCTTTTATACACATTAAAAGATTATCTGCTATTATCCGATTTCTAGCTGATAGTTGTATGTGAATAACTTGTCTAAAAGTCGATCTCTGGCAGTGGATGAATTTGTTAATAACTTTAGCTGTGCATAAAACACCTCTTTATGCACAGCATCTCCCCGTGATAATCACTGTGGACAACCAAGTTTCTCACCTAGTTTGAACCGATGTAAGAAATTGTTTTTAAACAGTTTTATATGGTTAATAACAGAAAACACTGCCCTTAATAATAACAACAATAACAATCTTATATATATATATCTAAATAATATTATCTATAAAGAGGGTCAGTAATAGATGGTTGAATTTCGTACATTTCTAAATTCTATTCAAAACTGTATACTCCCATCTCGAAACTATTGTTCTAAACCAACCCAAACTAGATTTATAGATAAATTAATCTGTAGTAAATATTATGTTAATTATTAAAAACGAGAGATTTGTTAAGTGAACTATCCCGATCTATTTGACGTCATTATCATCGGTGGTGGTCATGCTGGTACAGAAGCAGCGCTTGCTGCAGCACGAAAAGGTGCGAAAACATTACTATTAACTCATAACATTGAAACTTTAGGTCAAATGTCATGTAATCCTGCGATTGGTGGAATAGGTAAATCACACTTAGTCAAAGAAATCGATGCATTAGACGGTGCGATGGCGAAAGCAACCGATTTAGCAGGGATTCAATTTAGAGTCTTAAATTCTAGGAAAGGGCCTGCGGTAAGAGCGACACGTGCACAGGCAGATCGAATTCTTTACAAAGCGGCTATCCTACAAATACTAGAGAATCAACCCAACTTAGTTATTTTTCAACAAGCAGCTGATGATCTTGTAATCGAAAACGGAACTATTAAGGGGGTAGTTAGCCAAACAGGCCTTATCTTTAGAGCTAAGGCAGTGGTCTTAACTGCTGGAACATTCCTAGCAGGTTTAATTCATATCGGCTTAGCTAATTACACAGGCGGCAGAGCTGGAGATCCGGCTTCAACCACTTTGGCGAACAGATTACATGAACTGCCATTTAGGATAAATCGCTTAAAAACTGGCACGCCACCGAGAATTGATGCCCGTTCGGTTGATTTTACTAAAATGCAAGAACAACCTGGAGACACTCCCATACCGGTGATGTCTTACATGGGAAATATAGGTCAACACCCTAGGCAAATTAGTTGTTACATTACCCATACTAATGAAAGAACTCACGACATATTACGCACCGGTTTAAATCGATCTCCATTATATACCGGGGTTATTGAAGGTGAAGGGCCTCGATATTGTCCCTCAATAGAAGATAAAATCATCCGTTTTGCCGATAAAACATCCCATCAAATTTTTGTTGAACCAGAGGGATTAACAACTCACGAGCTCTATCCCAACGGAATATCAACTAGCTTACCTTTTGATATTCAACTACAGGCAGTACGCTCAATAGTGGGTTTTGAAAAAGCCCATATTACCCGTCCTGGTTACGCGATTGAATACGATTTCTTTAATCCTCAAGATTTAAAACATACTTTAGAAACTAAATTTGTCGACGGACTATATTTTGCTGGACAGATAAATGGCACAACTGGTTACGAAGAAGCGGCGGCGCAAGGATTATTGGCCGGTATGAACGCAGCAGCCAATGCTTTACAACAAGAGCAGTGGTACCCGAGAAGGGATGAAGCTTATTTAGGGGTATTAGTTGACGATTTAATTACCCATGGAACCTCAGAACCTTATCGAATGTTTACCTCTCGCGCCGAATATAGATTAATTTTACGCGAGGATAACGCCGATTTACGATTAACCGAAATTGGCTATAAATTAGGAGTAGTTTCCGAGGAGCGCTGGCGCTTTTTTTGTATTAAAAAAATTGCAATAGAAGCGGAGACTCAGCGCTTAAAAAATACTTGGATTCAGCCAGGTACAGCGGAAGCGGAGATCTTAAATAGCAAATTTAGTACACCGCTAAGTCGTGAGTACTCGCTAGCTGATCTGCTCAAACGTCCAGAAATAAAATATCAAGATGTCGCCAATTTAAAAGGTCAAGGGGTTAGTGAGAGTAAAATTCAAGAGCAAGTAGAAATTGAATTTAAGTACTCTGGATATATTGAGCGGCAGAAAACCGATATTGAGCAAATGCGTCGTCAGGAAAATACCAAACTTCCCAATGATTTTGACTATGCCAATATTAGTGGTTTATCGAATGAGTTGACCTCTAAATTGTTAGCTAAAAAGCCAGACAACATAGCTCAAGCAGCTCGGATTCAGGGAATGACACCGGCGGCAATATCTTTGTTACTGGTTTATATTAAGAAACATAAAGCACTAGCGAAAGCACTTAAAGAAACAAAGTAAAGCGCTTTACCCACAGGCAAAACAACCCCAACAGCTGTGAGTAACTTAGTTATTCACAGCTCTTTTATTTTAAGGGAACTGACAAATGTCAGATCAGCAATTTTTACATCGATTAGAAAAGCAGCTAGCCAAACTAGGGCATAGTTTTACCCCACAGATTATTCAGCAATTACTGGATTATCACGCACTGTTAATTAAGTGGAACAAAGCCTATAACCTCACCTCAGTTCGCGACCCTATCGCAATGATAGATCGTCATATTATAGATAGCTTAAGTGTCTTAAGTTTTATCGATGATTCAGGTTTTAAAAACTTAGTAGATGTGGGCAGCGGAGCGGGGTTGCCAGGTGTGTTATTAGCTATTTGTCGGCCTGAACTTGCGGTGACTAGTATTGATAGCAATGGCAAAAAAACGCGCTTTCAAAATCAAGTTAAAATTGAATTAGCACTCTCAAATTTAACCGTTATAAAAGGACGAGCAGAAGACTGCAATACCGAGCTCTTTGAAGCGGTTATTTCAAGGGCCTTCGCCTCTATTGCCGATATGTTGAAATTGACAGATCAGTTGTGCGCTAATGGTGGGGTCTTTTTGGCAATGAAAGCAACGATATCTAAGCAAGAAATATCGCAACTGCCACAGGGATATGCTCTAATTGCCAGTCATGCATTAAAGGTACCTGATGAAGATGGTGCTCGTCATTTGATGGAAATAAGGAGAGTTTGAGCGTGGCAAAAATACTGACAATTACCAATCAGAAAGGTGGGGTTGGTAAAACCACAACTTGTGTCAATTTGTCTGCTTCACTGGCGGCTACAAAAAAACGAGTATTGTTAGTTGATTTAGATCCGCAAGGTAATGCTACTATGGGTAGCGGGGTAGATAAATATCAGCTCGAACATTCAGCTTATGAATTGTTGACCGGAAAAAGTAGTGTAGAAGATGCGATTATTAATACCACAGAGGTCGGTTATGATGTAATTGGTTCAAATGGTGATCTTACCGCCGCAGAAGTTGAGCTTCTGGAATTGCCGCGCCGTGAGTTTCGTTTGAAAATGGCCTTGATGCCAATACTTGATAACTACGATTACATATTAATCGATAACCCGCCATCACTTAATTTACTGACCGTTAATGCACTCGCTTCATCTAGTGGGGTAATTATTCCCATGCAATGTGAGTATTACGCATTGGAAGGTATTAGTTCATTAATCGGCACCATTGAGAAGATCAATGCACGTCTCAATCCCTCCTTAAAAATAGAGGGTATATTACGGACTATGTACGATCCGAGAATGACCTTAACTAAAGACGTATCAAATCACCTAATTGAGTATTTTGGCGATAAAGTGTACCGCACTATAATTCCTCGTAATATTCGCTTAGCAGAAGCTCCGTCGCATGGTTTGCCGGCACTGTTATATGACAAAAACTCCCGCGGAGCGATTGCATATTTGGCACTGGCAGGTGAATTAAGTCGCAAGACCGAGCAAGAACTAAAACAATTAGATGAAGCTGCACAAGACTAGCTAAAAGGAAACCACAATGGCCAAAAAAAGAGGCTTGGGCCGCGGTTTAGATGCACTGCTGTCCTCTGCAAATCCGGAAAATCAGATCAATACGGATCTAGATAGCAATGCGTCCGAAAATGGACTCGCTGCTGACGGCTATCTAATGTTAGATGTGCACAAAATCCAGCGGGGTAAATATCAACCGCGCCGTGATCTGGAACCACAGGCACTCGAAGATTTAACCAACTCAATTAAAGCGCAGGGGGTAATGCAACCGATTATCATTCGGCCTTTCAATGATCCAGAAAAGCCGCAGATCAGCTATGAGATTATTGCCGGTGAACGACGTTGGCAAGCGTGCCAGTTAGCGGGGCTGGATACGATTCCAGTGATCATTAAAGATGCAAGCGATGAAGCGGCGATCGCGATGGCACTGATTGAAAATATCCAACGTGAAAATCTGAACGCCATGGAAGAGGCAATCGCGTTAAAACGCTTGCAAGAAGAGTTTAATCTGAGTCAGCAACAAGTGGCCGATGCGGTGGGCAAGTCTCGCTCATCGGTAACCAACTTATTGCGCTTAACTAAGTTGACTGATGACGTACGCAAGTTATTAGAATACGGCGACATAGATATGGGGCACGCTCGTGCGCTGCTGGGGCTTGAAGGAGATATGCAAGTCCAAGTGGCGAGAGAGGTAGCGGCGAAGAGTATGTCAGTCCGACAAACCGAAGAATTAGTCAGAAAATGGCAGTCGGGGGCACTGCCGAAGCAACCTGTAGAAAAAATGGCGGTGGATGTGACTTTACAGAAAATAAGCCAAGATTTGGCGAGTAAATTAACCGCTAAAGTTGATATAAAGCAAAACGCCAAAGGCAGCGGGAAGATCACAATCAGTTTTGAAAATGCAGATAAACTAGCCGAAATTATTGCCAATTTATAAAAATATGCTGTGCGCGGCAATTTTTTATCGAGCGGCTAATTAAAGAGCTGTCTAAACTGGCACAAGTAAGATATTTAGCACGGTGATTTTCAGGCTACTTTAAAGAGTTAGCTAAGCAATTAATAAAAGGTTAATAAACTAGGTTTTATAAAATAGTTTTGTCATAACAAAGCGAGGAAAGTGCAGATTCGTGAAAATGATGACAGATTTAGTTGAGTCTGCACGGACAACCCCATATAATCAGCCCCCTAATTTGCAGCTGTGTGCAAAAAATAACAAAAAATAGAGTAAGAGCGGTAAAAAATGCTAAATAAACGCCGTAAAACTCGAGGGCAGTCTCAAGTAGTACGTCAAAAAACACTCAAAATTCTTGTTATTCAATTGCTTGCAACATGCGCCATAGCGGTTTTAGTGAGTATAAAGTCAGGGGTTCTAGGTTATTCAGCCTTATTAGGTGGTCTAATTTACTTGTTACCTTTCACCTATGCCGCTAACAGAATATTGGCTAATCGGCAGCGATCAGCTGCGGAAAATACGGCAAGTAGGGCTTTAGCAGATCTATATATAAGCCAAATATGGAAAATGGCAATCGGTGCGCTGTTATTTGCACTGGTTTTTGTTCTAGTGAAACCACTGAGCCCCTTTTCCTTATTTGGCACTTACATCGCAATTCAAGCCCTGGGCTGGTATTTGCAGATGAGCGCTGATAGCGGCTTCATAAAACTTTAATCTAAACTCCTACACAGTAGCGGGTGTTAGATTCAACAAGAGAGATAACAATGGCGACGGAATTAATGACTTCCAAGTCCTATATATCACATCATTTAACGAATCTGACCTTTGGTAATTTACCAGAGGGAATGACGAGATACGATGGATCCACCGTAGCGGATGGCGGTATTTGGACTTTTGCTCACAGCAGTGCAACTGTTAATGAAGCAGCGGCAATGGGCTTTTGGGCAATTAACGTAGATACGATGTTTTGGTCGATTGGCTTAGGTGTACTGTTTTTGTGGTTATTCCGCAAAGTGGCAGTCTCTGCAACCGCCGGTGTACCGGGCAACTTGCAGAATTTTGTCGAAAGCATCATTGAATTTGTTGAAGAAAACGTCAACAGCATCTTCCATCACAAGAATGCGATTATAGCGCCCTTAGCGCTGACCATTTTTGTCTGGGTATTCTTGATGAACTTAATGGACTTGGTTCCTGTCGACTGGATTCCCTACATTGCACAGCAGATGGGTATTCCCTACATGAAGGTTGTTCCCTCAACCGACATAAATGCAACTATGGGTATGGCGCTAGCGGTTTTTGCGCTGATTATCTACTACAGCATTAAAATGAAAGGTGTAGGTGGCTTTATGGCAGAGCTTTCTCTACAGCCCCTAGGTAAATGGTTACTACCATTTAACTTGTTCCTAGAGATTGTAGGTCTAATCGCTAAGCCTGTTTCACTGGCGCTACGATTATTCGGTAACATGTATGCAGGTGAAATGGTTTTCATCCTGATTGCACTATTACCTTTCTGGGCTCAATGGGTACTTTCAGTACCATGGGCTATTTTCCACATTCTGATTATTACGTTACAAGCGTTCATCTTTATGGTGTTGACTATCGTCTATCTCGCCATGGCGCATGAAGAGCACTAACGGAATAATTGAATTTTTTAAACTTTAAATTTTTAACTTAGAAATCGGAGAAACTGATGGAAAATGAATTAGCAAGTGCAATTTTTTACATCGCTGGAGCATTAATGCTAGGTCTTGGCGCAGTTGGTGCGGCAATCGGCGTAGGTATATTAGGTGGTAAGTTCTTGGAAGGCGCTGCGCGTCAACCTGAATTGATTCCTATGCTTCGTACCCAATTCTTCATCGTTATGGGTCTAGTTGATGCTGTACCTATGATCGGTGTTGGTCTTGGTATGTACGTACTGTTCGCAGTAGCTTAATTAAGTAGCACCCTACTTTTTAGATAACACTTAATTAACTACGAGAGGTAATGGCGTGAATATTAATCTAACCATTATTGGTCAGATCATTGCATTCTTCTTCTTCGTTGTATTTTGTATGAAATACGTATGGCCGCCGATTACGGCAGCCCTAGAAGAACGCAAGCAGAAGATCGCTGAAGGTCTAGACGCTGCTGACCGTGCAGAACGTGATTTGCGTGCGGCACAAGAAAAAGCCGAAGCAGATTTACAGGAAGGCAAAGAGCAGTCAGCCGCCATCATCGAACAGGCTAACAAGCGGGCGAGCCAAATCATCGACGAAGCGAAAGAAGCAGCCAATGCGGAAGCACTCCGCATTAAAGTTGCAGCAGACGCTGAAATCGAACAGGAAGTTAACCGTGCTAAAGAAGATTTGCGTGCACAAGTTGCTGTATTGGCAATTGCGGGCGCAGAGAAGATTCTTGAAGCAACGGTTGACCAAGCCGCCCACGCTAAGCTAGTTGATAAACTAGCAGCGGAGCTTTAAGCGAGGTTTACGATGGCTGAACTCAATACAGTAGCTCGTCCTTATACTAAAGCCGTTTTCGAATTTGCTCGCGATGCGGGCACGATCGATCACTGGTCTAAATCACTGCATGATGCGGCACAAATTGCCTCTGACGACGTGATGAAGAGTATATTGGGCAATCCTGCACTGACCAGTGAACAAAAGGCAGACGCGGTCATTACTGTGCTGACAGATTTAGATGAAAGTGGTAAGAACTTCATCGGTCTATTGGCAGAGAATAACCGTCTGGCTCTAATTCCAGAGATCGCAGCGCAGTTTGAGCAGCTCAAGGCAAATCAGCAGTCCAACGTTGAAATCGACGTGACTACCGCCTATGAGCTCGACGAGCAACAGCAACAAAAATTAACTCAGGCGTTAAGCGCTAAGCTAGGTCGTGACGTATCTATAACTTCTACGGTAGACAAGTCTATCTTAGGTGGTTTGGTGATTCGCACCCAAGACCTAGTAATCGACGGTTCAGTTCGCGCAAAAATTGCGAAACTGGCCGAAGTATTAAATTCCTGAGTATCGAGGAATAACCATGCAGCAACTGAATCCATCAGAGATCAGCGAGATCCTCAAGAAGCGCATCGACAAGCTGGATGTGTCTTCTCAAGCTAAAAATGAGGGCACGATTGTCAGTGTAGCCGACGGTATCATCTTGATCCACGGTCTGGCAGATGTAATGTACGGGGAAATGATTGAATTCCCTGGCGGCGTATACGGTATGGCACTCAACCTTGAGCGCGATGCAGTAGGCGCGGTAGTCCTAGGTGACTACCAACAGTTAGTAGAAGGCATGACGGCACGTTGTACTGGCCGCATCCTAGAAGTTCCAGTCGGACCTGAGTTACGTGGTCGCGTTGTAGACGCCCTAGGTAACCCAATCGACGGCAAGGGACCTGTTGACACAAAATTAACCGATGCTGTTGAAAAAGTAGCACCGGGTGTTATCGAACGTAAATCGGTTGATCAGCCTATCCAGACTGGTCTTAAAGCGATTGATGCGATGGTTCCTGTCGGACGTGGCCAGCGTGAGCTGATCATCGGCGACCGTCAAATCGGTAAAACTGCGATTGCTATCGACGCAATCATCAACCAAAAAGGCAAGGGCATTACCTGTGTCTATGTCGCCGTTGGTCAAAAGCAGTCTACTATCGCTAACGTAGTACGCAAATTAGAAGAACACGGCGCAATGGAACACACAATTGTGGTAGCCGCTGGTGCATCAGATCCTGCAGCAATGCAGTTCTTAGCACCGTACGCTGGTTGCACAATGGGTGAATACTTCCGTGACCGCGGTGAAGACGCACTGATTGTATATGATGATCTGACTAAGCAAGCTTGGGCTTATCGTCAAATTTCACTATTGTTACGCCGTCCGCCTGGACGTGAAGCGTACCCTGGTGATGTGTTCTATCTCCACTCTCGTCTACTAGAGCGTTCTGCTCGCGTAAACGTTGAATACGTTGAGAAGTTCACCAACGGTGAAGTTAAAGGCAAAACAGGCTCGCTAACAGCGCTTCCTGTTATCGAAACACAAGGTGGTGACGTATCAGCATTCGTACCTACCAACGTAATTTCGATTACTGACGGTCAGATCTTCCTAGAGACAGATTTGTACAACGCCGGTATCCGTCCTGCGATTAACGCTGGTCTATCTGTATCACGTGTTGGTGGTGCAGCTCAGACTAAAATCATCAAGAAGCTTGGTGGTGGTATTCGTTTGGCACTTGCACAGTACCGTGAATTGGCGGCATTCGCCCAGTTCGCATCCGATCTAGATGACGCGACTCGCGCCCAGCTAGAACACGGACAGTCTGTAACAGAGCTAATGAAGCAGAAGCAGTACTCGCCAATGTCAGTCGCTGAAATGGGTCTATCCCTCTTCGCTGCTAACGAAGGCTACCTTAAAGATATCGAGATCAAAAAGATCGGTGATTTTGAGGCGGCATTGATTTCATTCTTCAACAGCGATTACGCTGATGTTATGGATAAAATCAACGTATCAGGCGCGTATAACGATGAGATCTCTGCGACATTCAAAGCGGGTATCGAGAAATTTAAGGCAACTAGCACTTGGTAGTCAACGCTTAAATGCGTACCTGCAGATGATTAATCTCTGCAGGTAAAGACTTAAGATGAGCACAGTTACTTAAATAACATAGGCGGAATAGCTATGGCAGTCGGAAAAGAGATAAAAACGCAAATTGCCAGTATTGGTAGCACACGTAAAATTACTAGCGCCATGGAAATGGTTGCAGCTAGTAAGATGCGCAAGGCCCAAGAACGCATGCAATCTTCCCGTCCGTACGCTCGAAGTATCCGTGGTGTGATTCAGCATTTGAGTAAATCAAACGCTGAGTACAAGCATTTGTACATGCAAGAGCGCGAAGTAAAACGTGTGGGCTACATTGTAGTTTCATCCGATCGCGGTCTGTGTGGCGGCTTGAACATTAACGTGTTCAAAGCTGCTATGAAAAGCATGAAAGAACATAACGATGCCGGTGTCGAAGTTGACATTTGTGCGTTGGGGGCAAAGTCAGCAGCTTTTTTCAAAAGCTTTGGCGGCAATGTGGTTGCGGCAAAATCGCAATTGGGCGATAAGCCCGCAGTAGCGGATTTAATCGGCTCTGTAAAGATCATGTTAGACTCCTTCAGCGAGGGCAACTTGGATCGATTGTACATAGTGTGTAACGACTTCGTTAACACCATGACCCAATCTCCAAGCGTTCAGCAAGTGCTACCACTGAAAGCAGAAGACGACGATAAACTGCTGGACCATCACTGGGACTACATCTATGAGCCCGATGCTAAAGAGCTACTTAACAGCTTGTTAGTACGTTTCGTAGAGTCTCAAGTTTATCAAGCGGCTATCGAGAATAATGCCTGCGAACAGGCAGCTCGTATGATAGCGATGAAGAGCGCAACAGATAATGCTGGCGACTTAATTGATGAATTGCAGATGATATACAACAAGGCACGTCAAGCGGCGATCACTCAGGAAATATCTGAGATCGTCAGCGGCGCGTCAGCGGTTTAATAATAGAGAGCTAAGTTTAATTAGCTCTCCAATTAACGGGTTAAACGTTAAAGAGGATCCGAACATGAGTAGCGGACAAATTGTTCAGATAATTGGCGCGGTTGTCGATGTGGAATTTCCACGTGACGGCGTACCAAAAGTGTATGACGCACTACTAGTTGGTAAAACTGGTCTGACACTAGAAGTACAGCAACAGCTTGGTGACGGCGTAGTACGCACGATCGCCATGGGTCAAACTGAAGGCGTCAGCCGTGGTTTGGCCGTAGAGAATACT
>ASZJ01000065.1:0-2500 GCA_000416275.1 Osedax symbiont Rs1 | reverse complement strand
CGTACAAGCAGTGGGAGCGGTCCTTGAGACCGTGACTGCGTACCTTTTGTATAATGGGTCAACGACTTAATTTCAGTAGCAAGCTTAACCGTATAGGGGAGGCGTAGGGAAACCGAGTCTTAATAGGGCGTATAGTTGCTGGGATTAGACCCGAAACCGAGCGATCTATCCATGGGCAGGTTGAAGGTTGAGTAACATCAACTGGAGGACCGAACCGACTACCGTTGAAAAGTTAGCGGATGACCTGTGGATCGGAGTGAAAGGCTAATCAAGCTCGGAGATAGCTGGTTCTCCTCGAAAGCTATTTAGGTAGCGCCTCGTGTCTCACCATTGGGGGTAGAGCACTGTTTCGGCTAGGGGGTCATCCCGACTTACCAACCCGATGCAAACTCCGAATACCAATGAGTGCAATCACGGGAGACACACGGCGGGTGCTAACGTCCGTCGTGGAAAGGGAAACAACCCAGACCGTCAGCTAAGGTCCCAAAGTTACAGTTAAGTGGGAAACGATGTGGGAAGGCTTAGACAGCTAGGAAGTTGGCTTAGAAGCAGCCATCTTTTAAAGAAAGCGTAATAGCTCACTAGTCGAGTCGGCCTGCGCGGAAGATATAACGGGGCTAAAACTGTACACCGAAGCTACGGACGCATGAGTAACGATAAGGGGGGTGAAAAACCTCCCCGCCGGAAGACCAAGGGTTCCTGTCCAACGCTATTCGAGGCAGGGTGAGTCGGCCCCTAAGGCGAGGCAGAGATGCGTAGTCGATGGGAAGCGGGTTAATATTCCCGCACATTTTATAACTGCGATGGAGAGACGGAGCAGGCTAGGCGAGCGCGGCGATGGTTGTCCGTGTTTAAGCCCTTAGGCAGAGATCTTAGGTAAATCCGGGATTTCCACTTTAATGTGAATGCTGAGAGGTGATGACGAGGCTCTACGGAGTTGAAGTCGTTGATGCCATACTTCCAGGAAAATCTTCTAAGCTTCAGGTTATAAAGTACCGTACCCCAAACCGACACAGGTGGTCAGGTAGAGAATACTAAGGCGTATGAGAGAACTCGGGTGAAGGAACTAGGCAAAATGGTGCCGTAACTTCGGGAGAAGGCACGCCATTGATGGTGATGGGATTTACTTCCTAAGCTGTCGATGGTCGAAGATACCAGGTGGCTGCGACTGTTTATTAAAAACACAGCACTGTGCAAACACGAAAGTGGACGTATACGGTGTGACGCCTGCCCGGTGCCGGAAGGTTAATTGATGGGGTTAGCTTCGGCGAAGCTCTTGATCGAAGCCCCGGTAAACGGCGGCCGTAACTATAACGGTCCTAAGGTAGCGAAATTCCTTGTCGGGTAAGTTCCGACCTGCACGAATGGCGTAACGATGGCCACACTGTCTCCACCCGAGACTCAGTGAAATTGAAATCGCTGTGAAGATGCAGCGTCCCCGCGGCTAGACGGAAAGACCCCGTGAACCTTTACTATAGCTTCACACTGGACTTTGACATTATTTGTGTAGGATAGCTGGGAGGCATTGAAGCATGGTCGCTAGATCGTGTGGAGCCGAACTTGAAATACCAGCCTGATAATGTTGAGGTTCTAACTCAGTTCCCTAAGCGGGATCGAGGACAGTGTGTGGTGGGTAGTTTGACTGGGGCGGTCTCCTCCCAAAGAGTAACGGAGGAGCACGAAGGTACCCTCAGCATGGTCGGAAATCATGCAATGAGTGCAAGCGCATAAGGGTGCTTAACTGCGAGACAGACACGTCGAGCAGGTACGAAAGTAGGTGCTAGTGATCCGGTGGTTCTGTATGGAAGGGCCATCGCTCAACGGATAAAAGGTACTCCGGGGATAACAGGCTGATTCCTCCCAAGAGTTCACATCGACGGGGGAGTTTGGCACCTCGATGTCGGCTCATCACATCCTGGGGCTGAAGCCGGTCCCAAGGGTATGGCTGTTCGCCATTTAAAGTGGTACGCGAGCTGGGTTTAGAACGTCGTGAGACAGTTCGGTCCCTATCTGCCGTGGGCGTTTGAGATTTGAGAAGAGCTGTTCCTAGTACGAGAGGACCGGAATGGACGAACCTCTGGTGTTCCGATTGTCACGCCAGTGGCATTGTCGGGTAGCTACGTTCGGACGGGATAACCGCTGAAAGCATCTAAGCGGGAAGCCTCCTTCAAGATGAGATCTCGCTGGGTCCTTGAGACCCCTAAAGAGCCGTTCAAGACTAGGACGTTGATAGGTTGGGTGTGTAAGGGCTGTGAGGTCTTGAGCTAACCAATACTAATTGCTCGTGAGGCTTGACCATATAACGCCAAAGGCGTTTGGAAGAGACTGATTAAGAGAAAGTCTTTAGAGATAACAGTTTATGTTTGGCGACCATAGCGAATTGGAACCACCTGATCCCATACCGAACTCAGAAGTGAAACGATTTAGCGCCGATGGTAGTGTGGGGTCTCCCCATGTGAGAGTAGGTCATCGCCAAGCTTTAATACGAAAAAAGCCCCAA
>ASZJ01000064.1 GCA_000416275.1 Osedax symbiont Rs1 | reverse complement strand
TTAATTGCAGGCACTTTGAGTGATATTATCGGGCTAAGTGAAGAAGATAAACGTAAAATACTGGAAAGCATCGACCAAACAGTGGTCAAATTTTTTACAATTCTTAAAACAATAAGGAACTACAGATTAACTAACCTAAATTCTACTATTGTGTTAGCATCGATATATTTAATTTTAGATGGTGAAACTGTCTATGGACGGACAAAATAATCCACTGATTTTATTGTGCGAGGCAATGAAAACAGAGGAAGATAATGCTAAAAGGTATGAAGTATTAGTCGCCACTAATATTATGCAAAAATTACACTTAGACCAGCAATTAAATGAGGCTTTTAAGCGTCATAGTTATCGGTTTATGTACGCCAGCCCTGCAGTCCCCGCCAACCTATTTATAACCAGCAACCAAGCGTACGCAGGCTTTGTGTTAGAGATGTGTCAACAGTTAGACGCAGATAACAATATGATGATTAGAGAAGTTGCTGCTATCGAACCAGAGGTCGAAGAGGTTGGCTGTAATTACTTAGACATTAAAGCTTACCTAATACAGCCTTTAGCGGATGATAATTTTGTGGCACTTGAGGAGATTGAGTGGCTAGACGCAACTTTAAAAGAGCGGCTCTTTGCACAAACTGACGATGTAGGAGTGGTAAGTGGTGTGCAATCAAAACCACTGCGCACATATTTAATGATCGATGCGGATAGTTACAGCCAGTGTGGTTTAATGTGGCCGTTGGATATGATCGAAGAAGTACCGGTGCTTTGCATGTATAAAGGTCAAGCGGCGATAGATTTAAAAGATCATGCCCCTTATTTGATCGACATGACACTGACGGCCAAAGCTTATAGTGATACCACCCAAGTTCCTGATTTTCATCGCAAGTATTTTAAGGAATGTTGGGATAAACAGGTGGGTATTTTTATCCGCAGCACTGCCAGCATGGCAGAAGTGCAGCAACATTTTCGTAAAATGACTAAAATCCAAGCGCCGGAGCAAGCGGCGGTATTTTTTAATTATCACGATCCACAAGTGTTACGCTTTCTATTGCCTTTCGTCAGAGAAAAATTGGCCTATGTGACCCATTGGTTTGCACTGACAAGTGCAGCGACTAAACAGCAAACAGCGATAAGTTACCTTTATCTCAATCAAAAGGGTGATGCGTTTATCGAGTGCCAAACCAATCAAACGTACCAACAACTAGACAATATCAAACGGGTTGCTTTCACTTTAGACCATGTCTATCAACAAATGGCAGAGGCGATGTTCCGGGCAAAAATGTCTGCCAAAGTACAAGCGGCAGTACTGCATGATTATGGGCATCTAAGCAAAAAAGATGATCTTCAACAAACACAGTTTTTCACAGAAAATTTTGACTATGCACTGTCGATAGGGCTGAAGTCGGAACTCGCCATCGGCCAATATGTTGCCAGTTGCTTTATCGTCGAACAGCAAATTACCGGTGAAATACTGACAGAAAACGACTATCTGTTTAATCAGGGGGTACATGAAAATCAAGTGACTCAACAACTACTTGAAAACGTGTTAGCGGCCAATACACAATCAGCGCAAGGATCAGCATGAGTAGCAAAATACCATTATCTACCCCAGAGTCAGACAAGCTACGTGCAGAGCAAAAGGCGCCAGAAAAAGGCCTCTCAGGATTATCCAGCAAATCTGGTCCCGATGATTATTGTGCCGCTTGCGAAGATAATAAAATAATCCCAATTTATCCACTGCGTATCGCCTATGCGAATCTCTATACCGAAGACGGGGTTAAACTTACCTACCCAAACTCAATCGAAAATTATAACAATGCAACCAATGTTAAAAACAGTAAAGGTTTTGCACTGCGAAAATTACGCAAAGGTTACGTTTATATATTTGATGATACTAATCAAATCTGGTCAATTTTCTTCTTTGATCCAGAGCAGGGCAAGGGTGGTTCTTTTAGTAAAATGCAATGGTTGTATGGCGATGCAGATGAGGATTGGGCGACAACCAGCGAGCAAAATTTAGTTACGGCTTATGTACCTTGTGATGCCTCCAACATTTGGATTTGTTTTAGCCAGCATCGTTGGTCACACAATATATTTGCTAAGGCGCATAACGAAGTCGCTTTTCGCAATCAAGTGATGACCAAAACCAATGTATTAGCGGCCAGCGCGGAACCCTTTTTAGATGAATTAAGTAAAATTGCCGATTACGCTGAAGAATTTTCTAACAGTAAAATGATCAGCGAAGCAGAGTGGGATCTTCTCAGCGATATTAACTTAGATATCGATAGCGATCACCGAGTCTTAAACGATACTCGGGTGCTGCAGGCACAAGGTAAAGCGATCATCTGTGCACTACACGACCCAATTGGTGTGGTCAGTGAAATTGCCGTGTCTCACTTGAATCGGATTAAACTAAAATCGGATTACCTGGATGCGAAAATGTATCCACTCACCGTTGCCAATGCGATTGATGTCTTTCAAAACAGTGCCAAAAAGAATGCAGCTAGCGCCACCGAGAAAGAGCGTAAAATCTATCAAAAATGGCAAGAGGCAGTCACCCCTGAATATAAAGATATCATCACTGAGGCAGAAAACAATTTAAGAAACTACGAAGACACAGTCGCAGCCACCTTAAATGCATGGGAACACTTTCATAACATGGGGACTAGTGATCCACAAAACAGCTTGGGCTCACTGCAAACCCACCTCACTACTTTTAATCCAGACAGCGAACTACCCCGTGAAATCAATGATCTGTTAGCCGCAGCAGCACTGAGTATAAAAGGCATTAGCAGCTCAAAAGCCGGTCAAGAGGCGATACGTCGTGCGATATTGGCCAAAGATAAATGGAGCAATGACACCAATATTGTTCCTAAGGCGGTGCGCATCGTTACGGAGCTGGCAAAAGTGACCCACTCTGCATTAGATAGGCTACGTATTAATGCAACTGCTGCTAGTGATCTATTGGCGGATCTAGCGGTGCCAGGTGCTTTTGAAATAGTTAACCTAAAGCGGGTAGATATCCTCAAAGATGTTACCAAATTTTACGCTGGCTATGTGAATAAAAGCATCAAACGAGTTGAACAACCGATCAGTAACATACTGCACGAAATTACCCATGGGCCGAAACGCACACCACAGCGTACTAAAATATTGCAACGCGGGTTACAGCTCAACAGGACTCAGGTCAGTACTGGCACTTATACCTTTGATGGCGAGATCAACCTAACCGGGCAAGCGGGCTATAACGTTGTGGATAAATTGGGTGGTTTAAAGACGGGCTTTGTAATGATGATGAATACTTTAAATATATTTACATTTGCACAGACAGCCGAAAAAGACCAGATGAAAGGCTTTGCTGGTCGTATAGCCAATCCAAAATTCGCTCTGTTTTTAACCGCCATAGAGAGCACCACAGAATTAGTTGCCCTAAGTCAACGCGCACTTAAAAAAGAGTTACCTGCCAGCTACAAAGTGCATGGTAAGCTCAAAGGCAGTCAGTTACGCAAATTACTTAAAGTCACAGACCTCACCGATGATTTTATCAAAACCGTGGCAGGGGGCAATAAGGTCACTATTGTAAAAAGTAACACTGGCAAGTTGAGTAAATTGTCAATGCTTGGGCGCATAGGTTTAGTGACGGGCCTAGGCTTAGCTATCATGGATTTATTCAGTGCCTATGAAGCGTATCGACGCGGCGATAAAAATGCGCTGATCTCCTTTACGTCTTTGGGGCTGGGGGCTGCATTACTCGCTTTGGGGGTCTCAGGTTTGTTTAGTACAACGTTCACTGGTATAGGCATTGTTATAAGTATAGTGCTTATTATTGTAGGGTTAATCTATAGCCGTTGGGTTGATGATCCGATAACAAAGTGGTTGAAGAACTGCTTTTGGGGGACTTCGAGTGGTTATTTATACTGGGATGATAAAAGTCGAAGCAGAATATTAGCAGACGCTGGGATGGGGAGTGATAACTACCAAGGACAGACTAATGTCATTACCAATAATTCGATAAAGAAAGATCAGACTTATGACTTTCTAAGGTTTTTCCAAAGAGAAATGCAAGAGTTTAATGAATTAGTCTATTGGCCGCAAAAAGAAAAGCCACCTGCTGATATCAGAGCAATTCGTACAACAGGTTGGGGGCCTTTTAAAAGAACCACTCGGATGCTTGATACGGATAGCAATACCGAAATCATTCGATTTCGCTTACCTAATTTCGTCGATGGCTTCTCTGAACTTGACGCAACTGTTATGGCAAAATTCACCGTTAGATTTAAACAGTCTTTTGCTTCTGAGATTGAATTTGTCGATGTCACACAGCAATTTTTTAAAGAATTAAAAATTGTAGATGAAGCCAATGGTCTTTTTGAGTCAAAAATAACCCTTGAGTTTGATAATAATAGTAATGATACCCCTTGGGATGATATGTACTGGAAAATCGATTGTATTTATTTAAAGCCTGCTTGGACATACAGCCCCAATTCACAATTGACATTACCTATAGGTTATTATGAAAATTGGACTGATTCAGGCTATGAATTTGCAGAAGAAGGTGGTCAAAAAATCTTAACCTTGTGGGGTATATAATGGGATTATTTAAATCAATGTCAATATTTGATTTATTAATAATTTTCACTGCTATTGGTCTGGGTATAATTATTGTATGGATGTTGATTTTAAATGGAAATTTTTCGAAAAAAAATAATCCTACATGGGGAAGATACCCACTACCGAGAAGTGACAAATTTCTGCCTTTTAATTGGTTTAACGGCTGGGCAAACTGGAAGAGCGCTATTTACACAGGTAAGAAGCTTGATATTGAAATTGCTTATATTGGCCACCAAGTAATTAATATTTCTAAAGATAAAGTAGTAATTAGATCTAATTGTTGGCTCTATGCTGGTAAGTTTTTGTTTGGGTTTATATTACTTATTATTTTTTCTTTGGGTTTTTTAATTACTAGTAAGAACTATTTGAAATTTCATCGAACAGGAGGAGGATGTCCAATTATCATCCAAACGGATGCTGGGCAGATTGTCGAGAGGGAGTACTTTAAAGGTAATATAATAAATTACTTTTATCGAGAGTACTGCTATTTAAGAAACGCTCTTTTTTATGATAATAGGAATAATACAATCAAAAAGAAATTATCATCTCTCTTTAATATTGATTTATTCCCTTTATATTTATTATTTTTAGGGAGTGGCGGCGGGTTGTTGCTGATAATATCGAGGGCCCCTCCACCTCTAGTCTTTAATCGCAAAAAACGCATTATATATACACAGCACAAAGGCAAAATTTACATTAGTAACTGGGATAAAACGTTTTATACAATCCGTTTTATTCATCAGGCTTTTAGCATAGGTTTTGAGCTATACCACTTAGATAAAAACGGCGATTGGCAGTCAAAGTGGTTTAGTGTAGCAGGTCATCACTATTATGGTGAGACTAATGATTATCTTCTAGCTTTAAAAGCGATGCGTGCTGATAGATCTCATGCGATGAGAGCCTGGCTTATTTTATTCATGGATAAAGGTGCAATGGCAGTGCATCCAGTGCTACCTTTCAAGGGGATTTTAGATACCCTGACACCGCGCCAAACGTTACTTGATGAAGACATTGAAGCCCAAGTTGAAACGTTGCTTAAATCACTTGATTATAAAGCCCCAGGTGAGGCGGAACCTGCCAACAGGCCGGACCCTGAGATACAACAGTTGCTTAGGCAGAACAATGATCTTGATCTATATGATATTTTAACTGAGAAGAATCTGGCTAAATATATCGCAGATAGGGATGCGAAAGCTGCGAAACAGTCCTAAGCAGTGACACTATCAGCGCTTATGTACTCAGTAATGCCGGTGAAGTTTGGATTAGTTTTAGCCAACATCATGCAATGGTCACACAATATATTTGCTAAGGCGCATAACGAAGTCGCTTTTCGCAATCAAGTGATGACCAAAACCAATGTATTAGCGGCCAGCGCTGAACCCTTTTTAGATGAATTAAGTAAAATTGCCGATTACGCCGAAGAATTTTCTAACAGTAAAATGATCAGTGAAAAAAAATATGGGGCTTACCTCTTGATTTTGAGGAAAGTTTTATCTTCTCAAGATACGAGATAGAAGAAGGTGGGAAAAAAGTTTTGGTGGTTTGGGGAAGTTAATGGCTATTTTTGATATGTTTTCATCTGATCAAATTTTGATTATTGTAATTGCGGCTAGCTTAATCGTTATTATCATTGTTGGTGCGATTAAACTTGGTGCTTTTAGTAAAACGAATAATCCCAGCTGGGGACATGCTCCATTTCCTAGAACAGAGAAAATACAAATTTTTAACTGGTTCAACGGCTGGGCTAACTGGAAAAGCCGCCTGTATACAGGTAAGAAACTAACAACAAGGATAGCGTATATTGGTCATCATCTAACAGAAATAAATAATAACCAAGCCACTATAAGATCAAATGGATGGTTTTATACTAGGAAAACGTTGTTGTCTATATGGATCGGGATAGCGTTTGTAACGACAAGTCTTATTATAATGGATGATTACAAATGGTTTTATATTAGGGACGGCGGTATGTGTCCGATAATACAAGTTGTTAAAGACAAAAAAGAAGTTGTGGGGTATGTCGACTATAATGGTAGTTTTTATGACTATATCGGCCAAGAATTTTGTGTGATTAAGAATGTTTTTGGTAATAGTCGGTTGCATGACACCGTAGAGAGAAAAGTTAAGTACTTTCTGTCTAGTAATTACTATATTCGCTTTACTTGGTTAGCTAGTTTTTTAATTATTTGTTGGTTGGTTTTTACTAAATCCCCACCTCCCTTAGTTTTCGACCGAAAGAGACGTTTAGTTTATACCCAGTATAAAGGTAAAATTTATCTAAGCGATTGGGACAAGCTTTTCTATTCAATACGTACAACTTACCAAGCGCATAGTATAGGTTTTGAATTATATCATTTAGACAAAAAAGGAAGGTGGAAACCAAAATGGTTCTCGGTTGCGGGTCATCACTATTACGGTGAATTAAATGACCATCTTTTGTCCTTGAATGCCGTAAACTCCAATAGATCCCACGCGATGCGTGCGTGGCTGATTCTATTTATGGAAAAAGGCCCGCTTGCGGTACATCCGGTACTCCCTTTTAAAGGGATATTAGATACACTGACACCGCGTAAAGGCTCGCTGAGTCTAGGCTTTGAAGAACAGTTGGCGGCATTACTTAAGTCAATCGACTATCAAGCGCCTGGTGCGGCAGAAAAAGTCAGCCAAGCTGACCCTGAGATACAACAGTTGCTTAGGCAAAATAATGATGTTGATCTATACGATATTTTAACTGAGAAGAATCTGGCTAAATATATCGCAGATAGGGATACAAAAGCTGCGAAACAGTCCTAAGCAGTGACTCTATCAGCGCTTATGTGCTCAGCAATGCCGGTGAAATTTGAATTTGTTTTAGCCAACATCATACATTGGTCACACAATATATTTGCTAAGGCGCATAACGAAGTCGCTTTTCGCAATCAAGTGATGACCAAAACCAATGTATTAGCGGCCAGCGCGGAACCCTTTTTAGATGAATTAAGTAAAATTGCCGATTACGCTGAAGAATTTTCTAACAGTAAAATGATCAGCGAAGCAGAGTGGGATCTTCTCAGCGATATTAACTTAGATATCGATAGCGATCACCGAGTCTTAAACGATACTCGGGTGCTGCAGGCACAAGGTAAAGCGATCATCTGTGCACTGCACGACCCCATAGGTGTGTGTAGTTGGCGGCGCTTACAGATAAATGATAATTCATTTACCGTTTTCGGAAGTTAAAACCAGACCACGTAAGTGATAAATTAAAAGTTTAATCACCCATTTAATATTTGAAGGTAGATATGAAAAAAATTCTAATATTTATATTAATAGTGAGTACGCCTTACTTTGCACAAGCTAGGCAGGAATATCATCAAAATGGGCAATTATCTTTAGATATATCAATTGTTGATGGCAAAAAAGAAGGTATTGAGAAAAGATATAATTTAGCTGGTAATATTATTTTTGAAATTCCTTATATAAATGACAAAAAAGAAGGAATAGCAAAAGCCTATCATGAAAATGGTTATCTAATAACGCAATTACCTTTTAAAGCCGATAAGGAAGATGGCATAGAAAAAAGCTATTTTGATAACGGTGTGCTTAATTCAACAATATCTTGGAAAGAGGGAAAGCAAGAAGGTGTTTATAGAGTTTATTATAGAGATGGTAGTATCCAGTTTGAATCTTTCTGGAGTAAGGGTTTAAGGGATGGCCTTTCTAAAGAATATAGGAGCAGTGGACAATTATTTATTGAAACAAGCTATATGAGCGGCGAGCAAACGGGTTTAAGAAAACTATATTTTGATAATGGTAATCTGAATACGGTTGTAATGTGGAAAAGTGGTAAAAAAGAGGGTCTTTCTAAAAGATATTACCACAATGGAAAACTTGAATTTATAACCCCTTATAAAGATGATAAAAAAGAAGGCCTTTCAAAATGGTACTATGGAAATGGTAAGCTATTAGTCGAGCTTCCTTATAAAAATGATAGAGAAGATGGTTTGGTAAAGCGGTATTTTGATAACGGTATACTTAGTTCAATAACCGCTTGGAAAAATGGTCAAAAAAGTGGCATTCAAAAAAATTATTATGAAGATGGTAATCTTCAAATAGAACGCTCATGGAGAAATGGGGTTAACGATGGTGTTTTTTACCTTTATAACAATGATGGAACCCTAATTATTGAAACACCTTATAGTAATAGTTTAGAAAATGGTGTGAAAAAGAAATACTATGACAGTGGAGAGCTTGAATCTGAAATTGTTTATAAAAACGGAAAAGTATCTGGTTTAGAAAAATCATACTATAGAAGTGGTGTAATAAAGTACGAAACTGTTAATAAAAACCAACAAAAATCTATTAAAGAATATTATAAAAATGGCAATATAAGACATGAATATATAATTAAAAGTAATGAATATGATGGGCCATTCAAAAAATATTCTGATGATGGGAAATTGCAAAAATTAATTACTTATAAAAATGGTTTGAAAGACGGAGTTTTACAAATGTTCTACATTAGTGGAACCTTGAAAAGAGAGGTTTTTTATTTGAAATCCTTAAGGCATGGGGCAGATAAGGAATATTATGAAAATGGCAAACTTAAAGATGAAACACCTTATTTAAACAATAAAAAACATGGAATTGAAAAATACTATTATGAAAGTGGCCAAATAAAAGCGGAAACCCCTTTTAAAGATGGCAAGGCTGAAGGCCCAAGTTATTCCTATTACCAAAATGGTGCACTGCTCGTCAAATCTCATAATACAAATAACAAAAGAGACGGGCTGTTCCAAAATTTTTATCCTAACTCTAATTTGAGACAAGAAAGCACCTGGAAAAATGGTCGCATTGAAGGCCAAGCCAAAGGCTATCATCTCAATGGAAAAATAAGCTATGAGGCTTTTTATGTCAATGGTAGTCTTGAAGGTTTAGAAAAAGTATTCTTCTTAAATGGTAAACTTCAGTTGGAATCTTCGTGGAGAAAAGGGCAGCACGAATATAAAAAGGTATATTACCAAAACAATAAACTTTGCATGAATATATTATACAAAAAACGCAGCATAGAAAAAGGCGTTTATTACACTATGGAGGGCCTAAAAAAAGAAGTCTCGAACGATAAATTTAACCCCCCTCATATTCTGTGTGACAAGCTATAGGACGTAAGCGACACTAAATCGACGTATTGCCTTTAGTGAATTGATTAGTTTTTTTGATTTTTTCCAAGGCAGTATTCCAAGGTAGCAGTCCATCCAGTTTTTCAGGTGTGTCCGCCTCAGATATATGCTCAAGTACATGGAGAATATAAGTATAAGGATCTATATCGTTAGCCTTTGCGGTCTCGATCAAGGAGTAACAAGCTGCGCTTGCTTTTGCGCCTTGTGGGGTATCGGCAAATAGCCAGGCTTTGCGGCCTATTGCAAAAGGCCGGATAGCATTTTCAGCGAGCGCATTGCTAATATTGAGCTTGCCATCTTCACAATAACCTACCAGGTACGGCCATTGATTGAGCATGTAGTACATCGCTTTATAGGTGTGACCACCTTTAAGTACTTTACTTATATTTTTTTCCAGCCAAATTTTTAACGCGTCTAGAATCGGCACCGCCAGTTCTTGTCGTACACTAAATCGCTGACTGTTATCTTTGTCTTTAATGCTAGTCTCAATTCGATAAAGCGTAAGCGCCTAACCAACCACATACTATTCAACCTAATGCAGCACCCACTACACTAACTTCTTTTATAAGGAGTAGCGTATGGGCCGTAAATCATTAGCAGATTGGAAAACGATTGTTGAGCAACAGCTCGGCAGCGGTGTTTTTCAAGGTAGTTGGCACTCTTTTCTTAAATTTTACGCGGTATCTCGTGTCTCTTGATCGGATTCTTTATCTGGATTCAGCATCACTGCACCGATTGGGTCACAATTCCTTATCCCGTTAGGAAAACGTATTGGATTTTTCTCTTGTGCAACTTCAAGCACTGATTTTCGATTAGATAAAATATCTCTATCTTGCATCCTATGCCTCTTGCTTGGAGAGACAAAATTTAGCTTACTATGCTTATGCTCCTCGTTATACCAAGTAACAAAATTATCCACCCATTCGCGAGTTTCTACTAAAGATTTAAAGCCCTTGCTTGGCCATTGTGGTCGGTATTTGAGCGTCCTAAATAATGCTTCAGAGTAAGGGTTATCATTACTCACACTCGGCCTGCTCAGTGAAGCAGTTACTCCCAGCTCCTCAAGCTTCGCCTTCATGGTTAGGCACTTCATTGGAGCACCGTTATCTGAGTGCAAGACCAGCGGCTGATTAAAGCATTGTTCACGTAGCATGCTTCGCTGCATAAGCTGAGCTGCTAACTCCCCGCACTCCTGCTCATGGACTTCATATCCAACAATTTTACGGCTGTAAATATCCTCAAACATATACAGATAATAAAATTGACCTTTGATAACCGAAGCACGATAAGTAATATCCCAAGACCAAATTTCATTGAGACTTTTAGCTTGGTAGGCTATCGGTTTACTTCTTCTCGTGATCTGTCGAGCACGGCCGCGATGATTACTTAGCTTGTTGGCCTTAAGTACTCGGTAATACGTTGATTCCGAAGCGATATAAACGCCTTCATCGAGCAGCGTTGGTACGATCTGTGATGGTGGTAAACTGGAAAATCTAGCTTCATTACACGTCGCTAACACTTGCTGACGTTCGTCTTCTGTAAGCTTGTTCGCAGGCTTTGGTCTTACCACTGTTGCTCGTAGGTCAGCCTGTACTTTTCCTGCCCTATACCAACGACGATAAGTCCTTTTACTCAGTACAGCCACTTCACAGGCCTTGTCCAATCTTGCTCCGCTGTTCTGCGCTTCTCGGATAAGCTCTACTATTCTTATACGCTTATCTAAGGATGTCAGCTCTCCTCGTTGTCGTCCCCCCACAAGATATTGAGCTTTTTTCTTAGCACCAATAACGCTGCTGTTTCAGCTAGCGCCTTTTCTTTATATCGCAGTTCATGCTTCAATGATTTAATTTCTGCCTTATCTGCTTTAGCCTGAATTTTTATCGTTTTAGTTTGAAATTCACTCGACTGAAAACCACCTAAACAGTCCTTTTTCCACTCCAGAATTTGCTCTCTAAATAGCCCTTTTTCTCGACAATACTGACTGATTTCAGTTTCAGTCATCGTAGCTGTTTCGATAATGACTGCAAGTTTCGCTTCAGCAGACCAATCACTACTGGTTAGTGTTTTACCTGGCACAGGTTTACCTTCTTTTCTAATTATATCCCGCCAATGATACAAGGTTTTAGAGGAGATGCCTTCACTATGTGCTACCTCTGACACAGTCATATTCAGTGGAGGTAGTAACTTCTTTAAGATTGATTCCTTTCGTTCTTGCGAATAACGAGCCATTAAGATCTCTCTTTTCCGCCCCCTATATTGAATTAAAAGATGATTTTAAGGGGTGACAACAATCCTGACACAGGGGGAAGGTGGGAAAAAGGTTTTGGTGGTTTGGGGAAGCTAATGACTATTCTTGATATGTTTTCATCTGATCAAATTTTTATTATTGTAACTCAAGTTTCGGGATTCAAATAAAATCAASWWTCRRRAWYCAAWAACCAAMAATCAACACTAAGCATATGATATAAAACAAGTTGATGCCTCTTTGTGGTAAAATAATTGTTGTCTATACAAAATAAAATACCACAAGAGACATCAAATGAATTCTGCCACAAAGACGGGTGTTTTGC
>ASZJ01000063.1 GCA_000416275.1 Osedax symbiont Rs1 | reverse complement strand
AGTGGTCAATTTTTTTACACAAGACATGCAAATGGATAATTTTACTCTACGGCAAGAAGGCCTAGAGTAACGGGAGGAGTTCATTTTAGCTAATAAAATGAACTCCTAAACTTGAGTAAAAAATAGCATTCGCCAGCAAACGAGCAACTTTATAGCTGAATGTCTGATGATTTTATGCAGCGACGAACGCGGCGACTTAACTTTGTGAATTTACAACCGCAGCCGTTTTTAAGGTATCTTTTGCTATTTCTTGACGAATAAAACGCACCCCAAGACCTGACATAATAATCATTGCTGCAACAATTGCCAGTGAAGGCGCTAAAGAATAAAAGTTATAAATATCAATTCCGAACATCATTAATTTCCTGTAATTAATTTACCGAGTATTTCCAACACTAATCTCATTATAGTCTATAACAGAGAATCGGCCCGCTCACTCAGAGCTGAATCAGCGACAATAGTTATAAAAATAGCACGGCTTGAAAAATGCAATAAAATAGTGATTGTTACTCGCAGGCACTGAACCTTGGCTGGCACGCCCCTCACTCGAGAATAAACATCACTACATAGCTGCAAAAAAATTTTTCGAACAATAACACAAGCCGAGAGCAGATGCTGCTCAAAGCCGCGAATAATAGACGATATTTAGCGGCAAATATTTTACAATACAGACCTTTAATCACTAGCTTTAGGAAGACTATATTTTGCAGCAAGTTCACATTGGTTCAAGAGCCGTAGCCCCCTCAAAAATTATTTGTGTGGGTCGCAACTATTTAGAGCATATCAATGAGCTCAACAATGAGATACCTGAAAATATGGTGTTGTTTTGCAAACCTAACTCGGCTATTGCCACGACACTAAATGCGACCCATTGTACGAAAGGGATAGTGGATGAGATACATTTCGAAAGTGAGATATGTTTTGTCTACGAAAACCAGAGATTGAGTGCAGTCGGCATCGGCCTCGATCTGACCAAGCGCGACTTACAGTCAAAGTTAAAAGCCAAAGGCCTGCCTTGGGAGCGAGCCAAGGCCTTTGATGGCGCCGCTATTTTTAGTGATTTTGTAGCGATAGACCAGCCGAGCGATCAACTGCAGTTAACGTTACACATTGATGATCAGCTGACCCAAAAAGCGCTGATCACTAAAATGATCTACTCCCCCAGTCAAATATTGGCGGAAATTCAAACTTTTATTAGCTTAGAAGACGGCGATATTATCATGACCGGCACGCCGCAAGGGGTGGGTAAAATTGTCAGCGGTCGCACTTTTCAGTGTAACTTATCCGCAGCGGGTAAGCTGCTAGTGAGCAAACAGTGGCTGGCAGAATAATCTAGAACCTAGAATCTAGCACCTCTGCAGCAGCTGCCCTAAGCTCCTGTACAACAATACTGCTGATAATTAGTTATTTTACTGCTCAAGCGCGCCGCTAAATAGGGGCTAGCATCACCTAGCTGATCGTGAATTAGCTGCGCCTCAATGCAATAGCGGAGGCATTTTTCCGCTGACCAATGGCTCGGTGGTGGCTGCAAATTAGTGGTGCGATCAGCTAATTTGACCAGCGCGATTTCAATTGGCTGCCGCTTAATCCGCTGTAGGCTGTCTTGCATTTGTGTCGCTTTGTCACCTAGTTCCCTATTTTTAGATAAGGCCTGCACACCCTCGGCGACTGCTTCGCCAAAGATCGATTTAAGCTGCTCAAAGCTCACCGCACAATCTTCAATAGTATCGTGAAGTAACGCACATTGCATCGCCAGGGTTGGGTTATCAAACAAGCTGTGGGGCAGTGCTGCCAACACTTCCATCGTCACCAATCCAAGATGATTGATGTAGGGCAAATCGGTGCCGGGTAACTGCTGTGAATTGTGTACCTTTGTGGCAAAATTCCACGCCTTGATATATTGATCTTGATCCCACATCTTTGTTTTATCCTCACTATATTTAGCGACAGGTTAATTGACGCATGCAAGCATATCCAATATTACTCAGACTAGCCATAGCTGAACAATCATTAAAATGATTAATAAACAATCACTTGCCGGGAGCTAAGCAGCCCTCACACTATTCTGGCTCATATCCTAAGTTAGGAGAGAGCCAGCGCTCCATCTCTGTTTGACTCATGCCTTTGCGCTGAGCGTATTCTTCCACTTGGTCTTCACTGATCTTGGCAACCCCAAAATACTGTGATTCAGGATGAGAGTAATACCATCCGCTAACCGCCGCAACCGGAAACATTGCGTAGGACTCAGTGATTTGTAAACCGATATTTTGCTCGACATCTAACAGCGACCATATCTTGGCTTTCTCGGTGTGATCAGGACAGGCGGGATAACCGGGAGCAGGTCTGATACCTTGATACTTTTCTTTAATCAAACTTTCATTATCAAGCGCTTCACTGTCAGCGTAGCCCCAGTACTCGCGGCGCACTTTAGCGTGCATATACTCCGCGAACGCCTCTGCCAACCGATCCGCTAGCGCCTTGGCCATAATGCTGTTGTAATCGTCAAAATCGGCTTCGTATATTTTTGCTAACTCCTCGACACCAAACCCAGTAGTCACTGCAAAAGAGCCGATGTAATCTTTTAGTCCAGTCTCTTTAGGGGCGATATAATCGGTTAAACAGTGGTTTGCTTTGCCGGCAATTTTGCTGGTTTGCTGACGTAAATTACTGAGCGTGCATAACACTGTTGTGCGCTGCTCATCCGTGTAAATTTCAATATCATCGGCAATCGCATTAGCTGGAAACAGACCAACGGTTGCATAGGCGGTGAAAAGTTTATTTTTCAATATATGCTTGAGCATCGCCTGGGCATCGGCGAATAACTTGGTGGCTTCGACGCCGACCACATGATCTTTTAATATTCTCGGGTAGCGCCCTGCCAGCTCCCAGGTATGGAAAAAAGGGCTCCAGTCAATAAAGCTCACCAGCTCTTGCAGCGCAAAGTCTTTAAATACTTGTACCCCTAATACTTTGGGTACTGGCGGTGTGTATCTCGCCCAATCTATAGCTTGTTTGTTCGCTCTGGCCGCCTCAATCGTCACGCGGCGCTGATCATTCGCTCTGGCGGCAAATCTGCTTCTTATTTCTTGATACTCCTGCCGAGTTTCTGCGACAAAAGGTGCTTTTCGCTCACTGGAGAGTAGAGTGCCCACCACACCGACCGCACGCGAGGCATTACTGACATACACAACTTGATCATTCTTATAACCTAGATCAATTTTTACCGCGGTATGCGCCTTCGAAGTAGTGGCCCCGCCGATCAATAGCGGGATATGAAAATCTTGGCGCTGCATCTCTTTTGCCACATACACCATTTCATCTAAAGAGGGAGTTATCAGCCCCGACAGACCGATCATGTCAGCATTGTGCTCACGGGCGGTGTCTAATATTTTTTGCGCAGAGACCATCACTCCCAAATCGATGATTTCGTAATTATTACACTGCAACACCACACCGACAATATTTTTGCCAATGTCATGTACGTCCCCTTTCACGGTTGCCATCACTATTTTACCGGCACTGTAGCTCTCACCGGCTTTTTTTTCTGCATCGATATAGGGCATTAGATAGGCGACTGCCTTTTTCATGACCCGCGCAGACTTCACCACTTGCGGCAAAAACATTTTCCCTGAACCAAATAAATCACCGACTATTCCCATGCCGTTCATTAACGGTCCCTCGATCACTTCTAGCGGTCGGGCATAGTTGTGTCGGCACTCTTCGACGTCTTGATCGATAAACTCGGCAATCCCTTTCACCAGTGCATGCGACAATCGCTGATCGACAGCCCAACTCCGCCACTCCTGCTGTTCCTCTTCCTGAACACTGCCGTCGCCTCGATATTTCTCGGCGATCGCCAATAAGCGCTCAGTGCCGTCGGCCCGCCGATTAAGCACAATATCTTCAACATGCTCACGCAGCTCGTCTGGCAAGTCATCGTAAATGGCCAGCTGCCCTGCGTTAACTATCCCCATACTCATGCCATTCTTGATCGCGTGATAAAGAAACACACAGTGAATCGCCTCACGTACCGGGTTATTCCCTCTAAAAGAGAAAGAGACGTTAGAGACACCACCCGACACTTTCGCATAAGGTAAATTTTTGCAGATCCAAGCGGTCGCTTCGATAAAGTCTACTGCGTAATTGTTGTGCTCTTCGATGCCGGTCGCGATAGCAAAGATGTTGGGATCGAAGATAATATCTTCTGCGGGAAAACCAACTTCATCGACCAAAACCCGATACGAGCGCTGGCAAATGTCAATTTTCCGCTGGTAGGTATCGGCCTGCCCCTCCTCATCGAAGGCCATCACGATCACCGCGGCCCCATAGCGACGAATGATTTTGGCTTTTTCAACAAAGCTATCCCGACCCTCTTTTAGCGATATCGAGTTAACCACTCCCTTGCCTTGTATCCACTGCATACCAATTTCCAGCACTTCCCATTTTGAAGAGTCGAGCATAATCGGCACAATTGAAATATCTGGCTCAGTCGCTATCAACTTTAAAAAACGCTCCATGGCGAAGTTGGCATCCAACATGCCCTCATCCATGTTGATATCGATAATTTGCGCACCGTTTGCGACTTGCTCACGGGCAACTTCTAAAGCCGTTTCATAATCGCGCTCTTTGATTAATCGTTTAAATCGTGCCGACCCGGTCACATTGGTGCGCTCACCTACGTTGACAAACAGTGAATCCTCAGCAATATTCATCGGTTCCAGGCCCGACAAGCGACAGATCTTTGGCTGCTGCGGAATTTTTCGAGCACCGTGCACTTCAATTGCCGCCTTGATCACCGCCATATGCTCAGGGGTCGTACCACAACAGCCACCGATCATATTGACGAAACCTGAAGCTGCCCACTCCGCCATTTCAACGGCCATTTGCTCGGGGGTCTCATCGTACTCCCCAAAGGCGTTCGGCAAGCCCGCATTCGGGTGCGCGGCGACAAAAGTGTCGGCGACTCTGGACAGTTCGGCCACGTACTGTCGTAACTCTTTAGGCCCTAGCGCACAGTTAAGACCAATAAGAATCGGTTTGGCGTGGCGCACAGAATTCCAAAATGCCTCGGTGGTTTGACCTGACAAGGTGCGCCCAGACGCATCGGTAATAGTGCCAGAGATAATGACCGGCACTCTAAATTGGTGATCATCAAAGAACTTCTCTAGCGCGTAAATAGCCGCTTTAGCATTGAGTGTATCGAAGATAGTTTCAATCAAAATTAAATCACTACCGCCACTGATCAAGCCATCGATCGATTCAGTGTAGGCATCTACCAGCTCTTTAAAGGTGACATTCCTGAAACCCGGATCATTGACATCCGGAGAAATTGAGCCGGTTCTATTAGTGGGGCCCAATACACCCGCAACGTATCGGGGGTGCTCTGTACTGCTATATTTATCGGCTGCGGCTCTGGCTAGCCGAGCAGCACTTTGATTAATTTCATAGCTAAACTCCTGCATATTGTAGTCAGCCATGGCGATCACCGTCGCATTGAAAGTATTAGTCTCAATAATGTCTGCACCGGCGGCTAAGTACTGCTCATGGATTGTTTGAATAATCTGCGGTTGCGTTAAGACCAATAAATCATTATTGCCTTTTACATCACTCGGCCAGTCTTTAAAGCGCTCACCCCGATAATCTTCCTCCTCAAACTTATAGGCTTGAATCATAGTACCCATAGCCCCATCCAAAAAAATAATTCGGTCATTGAGGAGGGTTTTTAGCTCTTGGGTTTTATCTATAACATGGGCGAAAGATTTCACGGGTAATCCTATATTTGACGGTATAATTTAAATTGCACTAATTTTGCAGCGGTAACTGATCCCTGTTCCGCTAAGTCTTTGAATAAAGCCATTATAATCTATATCTCTATTTTTGATTCGGAAGTTGCCTCATCACAACATGAGTATTATTAATAGCCGAGATTTTATCGTTAAAACCGGCTGTTTTATAATCCTAGCAAAGATCACCATAAGTAGCCGCTGATCTAAAAAACCTCACAAATAGTAACTTCTCAATAACACGGGGCAATCTACTATAGCTTACGCCAATTAAAGCCCTAGTCAGCGGC
>ASZJ01000062.1 GCA_000416275.1 Osedax symbiont Rs1 | reverse complement strand
GACGTTCTGCCCCGAGTTATTGAGAAGTTACCACAAATACATACAATATATTGATTTATAACGATTATATTTACCCGCCAAGTTTTTTCATTGTTTAATAGTATAGTCATCAAACCAACAAACCTGCACTTTGGTAATATCTATATAACAAATTAATTGATCCTTGAACGGCATCAATGTTTAGAATGAGCTTATGGAACCTCTGCATCCACCGCAGATTTAACACATTCATCTAAATAACAGGATCTTGCTATGAACGTTTTTGAAGATAACTCCCTATCCATTGGCAACACCCCGCTCGTTCATTTAAAGAACCTGGCCCCCGATGCTAACATTTTTGCAAAAATTGAATCGCGCAATCCATCGGGCTCTATCAAGTGCCGCATTGGCGCCAGCATGGTATGGGCGGCAGAAAAATCTGGAGAGCTTAAAAAAGGCATGACCTTGGTTGAACCTACCAGTGGCAATACGGGTGTCGCTCTGGCTTACGTGGCGGCGGCAAGAGGCTATTCTCTGACCTTAACTATGCCCTCTTCAATGAGCTTGGAAAGACGTAAGCTAATGAAAATGCTCGGTGCAGATATTGTTTTAACCGACCCTGCCAAAGGCATGAAAGGCGCTATAGCCGCAGCGGAGCAAATCGTCGCGGATCACAGTGCGAGCCATTTAATGCTGCAACAGTTTCAAAACCCAGCCAATCCCGCGATCCATGCTGAGACCACAGGCCCTGAAATTTGGCGCGACACCGATGGCAAAATAGATATATTTGTCGCCGGTGTTGGCACCGGAGGCACCATTACCGGCGTCTCGCAATACATCAAAAACACCCGGGGAAAAGCCATCACTAGCGTGGCGGTTGAGCCTAGTGCATCACCGATCATTTCTCAGACTATAAACGGTCAGGAACTGCAACCTTCTCCACATAAAATTCAAGGTATTGGTGCAGGTTTCATTCCTGGAAATTTAGATTTGTCGCTCGTCGATCAAGTGGAGACTATTGATAATGAGCTCGCTATAGATACCGCGAAAGCACTGATGACTAAAGAGGGAATTTTAGCCGGAATTTCATGTGGTGCAGCTGTTGCAGCAGCTTTAAGAATAGCCAAACAAGCGGAGAACAAAGACAAGATCATCGTGGTGATCTTGCCAGACTCAGGCGAGCGCTACCTTTCAACGGCCCTCTGTGACGGTCTGTTCTCTGATAATGAAACAGTGCAGTAAAAGTTAGCTAATTTTTATAGCGCTACTGTAGCTGTGTCCTTAGGGGGACAGCTACAGAGAACCGACAATCGATCGAGCACCATAATCAACGTGCTCATCGAATTTCTGATCGATCCAACTCAGACCTTGAAAAAACATCTCTTCGGCCTTCTACTACTTAGCTCGTTGCTCGATGAACACTAGCTAACAAAATAATTTTTCAGCTATAATCAAGCCCCTCTAACAGCTTAGCGCACACCTGATGAAAACTTATTTCTTACCGCTCGGCCTATTACTTAGTCTCGCTGTCTCGTTAATTGCCCCGCAGCCCGGCCTGTTCTTCCAAGAAATGGGACTAATTCCCTGGTGTGTAGTGATCATCTTTTTTGTCAACGGTTATCAGACGACGCTCAAAGAGTTACCGAGCGGCACACCTTTTGTTTACAGCTTATTAGTGACCGCGATTATCTGCTTAGTGGTATCGCCTCTATTGGGCTTAATGACCGCCAGCGCGTTACAGTTAAGTGTCGGCCTAACCTTAGGTCTATTAGTACAGTCAGCTGTTCCATCAACGCTATCGACCTGCATTGTGATGACAAAATTGGCCGGCGGACGAGGCAGCTGGGCATTAATGCTGACCGTCATTATTAATATTCTCGGCGTGTTTTCTATCCCCTTTATGCTGGACCTTACCGCCAGTGAGAATATAGACTTTGTCATTGACCCGCTCTCACTACTGCAAAAATTGGTGCTTTTAGTACTTTGCCCACTGATATTAGGCTACCTCGCTAAGCAACTGCACTGGCTGTCACCACAACATCCCTTTTTAACGTATCTACCTTCAACGATGGTGATCATTGCCGTTTGGCTCTCTCTATCCGCCTCCGCTGAGATCCTCTACACTATCACCATCACCGCCTTGGGGAAAATTGCCTTAGCCGCCCTAATGGTGCACTTTGGCTTGATGTTAATCGCTATCTGCGCCGCTAAGTACTTGCCGATCGATGCTGGGGCACGCGTCGCCATAGTGTTAACCGCCTCGCAAAAAACCTTGCCAGTTGCGGTGAGCATACTAGCGAGCTTCAACCAAAACGTCGGCGATGCGATACTTTTTTGTGTGTTGTTCCACTTTATCCAACTTTTTGCAGATGCGGCTCTTCTCAGCAAACTAAAACGCTATTATCAGCTGTAATCAACCAATACCTGAGTAGATGAGACCTCGGCATAACGCTGCGAGCGAAGGTAAGACAAGCAAAAAACCGGCGATAGTATGACCCTCTTTATGGGTATTACTGGTGTAAATGAGCATGTTGAGCCGGTTTTTGACGCCGTATTACCGAGCGCAGTAGTTATGCAGAGGTCTCTAGACATCCTATAAAACCGTTTATACGCGCTAGTGCTAGCTTTTAAGATTCCCTATCTGCTGACTATCCTGTATAATTCGCGCCTTTTTTATTGGTATGTTGTATCTTGATTGTCGCCGGGTAGAAAATTCTACCCGGCGGCCACGGATTCAGCCAATACCTAAATATATAATGTCAGTGTGGGTACTGCTTTTCAGCTAAAGCGCCCTTCAAGACATTCATTCCAATTCATTCAGAGATACCCCTATGAAGTTTTCAGCCTTAGATTTAGCTCAACCTTTACAACAAGCGCTGGAGGCCTGCGGATATACTGATATGACCCCTATCCAGCAAAAAGCGATTGTCCCCGCTAGACGTGGCAAGGACATATTGGCAAATGCACAAACTGGCACCGGCAAGACAGCAGCCTTCGCGCTACCTATATTGCAGCAGATGTGCGATCGACCAAGGAACGTTGAATCAGGTTACGTGCGCGCTATTATCTTAACCCCGACTCGCGAGCTTGCAGAGCAACTCGCCGTCACCATCAATCGCTATGCACAGTTTCTTGACCTAAACATTATCGCCTGTTTTGGCGGCGTGAATATGGATTCGCAAAAGAAAAAGCTCGCTCGAGGCGTCGACATTTTAATAGCTACCCCGGGTAGATTACTCGAGCATTTAGTGAAGTGTAATACCAATTTATCTCGCGCTGAGTTTGTGGTTTTAGACGAAGCTGACAGAATGTTAGATATGGGCTTTATTGCCGATGTTGCCGGCATCTTAAGAAACACCCCTGATAAAAGACAGACCATGTTATTTTCCGCGACTATTTCCGGGGAAGTACAACAGCTGTCCAAATCCATTTTAACGCGCCATGTTGAAATTAGAGCCACTAAAATCAACACCGCTGCAGATACTATAGAACACGTTATCTACCCCGTTGAAGAGCGCCGTAAAGCCGATTTATTTAGCGAGCTGATTCACAAATTCAACTGGTTCCAAGTACTGGTTTTCACCAGCACCAAAGCGCAAGCGGATGCCTTGGTAAACAAACTGAAGAACACTGGGGTAACCACCGCACTATGCCATGGCGACAAAACGCAAGGTACTCGCCGCCGTGCTTTAGCGGATTTCAAAGCCGGTAAAGTACAAGTATTAATCGCCACTGAAGTGGCAGCCCGCGGCTTGGACATACCCGGCCTAGAGTATGTAGTAAACTACAACCTTCCCTACCTAGCAGAAGACTACGTCCACCGTATTGGACGCGCAGGACGTGCCGGCAACAAAGGCTATGCAATCTCTTTTGTCTCTCGAGAAGAAGAGCGAGCAGTGAGCAATATCGAGCGCTTAATCAACACGACCATCAAGCGCATTCACATGCCTGGTTACGATGTCGGCAACCGTGAGTCGCTGCGTAAAAACATCTCCAAAGGCCGTCGCAAAGCACCGACCAATAAAGCCACTCACACCAAGATCGAGAAAAATTCTAAATCCTCTTTTGCCGGTGCTAAAAACCCCCGTGCTAAAGCCCGCAAAAAATAAACCGCAACAACCCCTGAATCAGCCTTTTTGCAAAACTGCTGATTCAGGTAACTAGCTACTCGCCGCTATTTTCTGCTGCGCTCTTGCATATGCAGGCCGCTCAATCGTTCTATCGCGATACTTTAACAGCTTTTCCTCAACATCAAATTCAAATTTTTGCGCCCAATTAATGGTATGAGTAAGAATAATATCAGCCATCGTAAAACTGTCCCCCACTGCAAACTGCCGCTTTTCAAGTAGTAATAGCAGCGCCGTTTGCGCCCTATGGAACTCATGAGCGACGGTCTTCGTCAAAATCTCAGGCACTCGATACTCTTCCGCCAATGCAAATTTGTGCTTAGCTGCGGTCCATAGAGGCTGTTCTAACTCACAGAGCAGAAAAAAACACATTTCATCGTACTTCGCCCTTAATGGTGTGCCGTCAACTGGCTTTAATTGCCGATCCGCTACTTTCGACGCCAGATAATTAATAATCGCAGCGCTCTCAGTCACCACCAGCTCACCATCAACCAAAGTAGGCACCTTCCCTTGGGATCCTCTGAACAAGTCCCGCATCTTCCCTGTGGAGAACTAAGAGTCTATATCCGCGAAAGGAAACGTCGGTAATGACCAGTCCTTGCCAAGTTTTCTGACAAAGGAGATGGACTCTTAGTTCTCCATCCTACGGACCGTACAGAGAAGTTAGTGCTCTGCGTTAACGGCTTTCGCCAGACTACCAGTATGCCTGCAACCGCTGCCTTGATCACAAACTTCTCTGTGCGGCAGGGGCGTGCGTGATTTATTCAAAAGATCCCTTTGAGTTCCCACTGTAGAACCAATATCTTACACTCTGTATTCACTTTGAAGTCACGGATTCAGGTGATAGTCGATAGCTATTTCTTCCAGCGCCCATAGAACACGAAAAGATCTGGAAGGGCCCAAGCCATAAAGGGTCACTTTTGTTGTCATAATATTTCTCTTTTAATGCGTTTTTTATTGTCCTGAATTCTCTATGTGATCCTTTAACTAGCGCGTGATCCATTGATTTTATAGAATTTTTTCGACAGCATAAGGGCCGCTACTAAAATCAACAAACACCGCTGAGCTCGCCACTGCTACCTACAATTTTAGGATTGTATTTCAATCGATAGACAGCCTTTAATTTATTTGAATTTAAGGTTCACATTATCTGCTTAGCGCTATAAACTGCCCACCCTTAACTCGCCACAACGGCGTAAATATAGCGCCGCTAACAGCCGCTAAGCAACAGCACCCCGACTATTTATTGACGGCAGAAAACCCGCACCATTTAGCGGTTTTCAGTCGCTTGCTCGAGTATCGCACGCCATACTCTGATAATCACGCTGCCAATATTTTTACTCTACTCACAATGAGAACAGTTACTCATGAATACCCCGCAAAACCTAGCTTGGAAAAAGCAAGACATCGCCGCTTTAATCATTGCCATTGTCGGCTGGGGAGGTAATTTTTTAGCGATCCGTTACGCCGTGCTCGAAATACCCAGCTGGACTGCCCTCACCCTCAGACTGATGTTGGTTAGCTGTCTTTTACTGCCTTTTTTAAAAAATCCTATTCCACACTTAAAAACTTACTTATTGATTAGTTTGGTATTGATTCCCGGTCATTTTGGGCTGCTATTTCTGGCCTCAGAACTGACCACCAACGTCGCTTCAATCTCTTTATTTATTCAACTAAACCCAGCCTTTGCCCTACTATTTGCCTGGTATTTACTCGGTGAAAAACCCGGTACACGCCGACTGGTAGGCATGGCTTTAGCCTTTACAGCAATGCTAATTCTATTTTACGAACCGAATTTATTAGGCATGAGTTTAGCGCTGATCATGGCCACTTTGTCTGCGATGTTCATGGGTATCTACTCTGTTTTATTGCGCTCTGCGCACCGCTCTATACGGCCGATTGACATTATTGGATGGAGCGCCATTTTTGGTACGCCAGTCATCGCTGTGATTGCGATGACTGTTGAAGGCTCACCGCAGGAGAATTTATCAGATATCAGCTACAGCGCCATACTTGCCATTTTATACTCAACCTTAGTCTCGAGTATTTTATGCCACGGATTATGGGCGTGGCTTTGTCAGAGGCACCCTGTAGCTGAAGTAGTTCCCTTCACTTTACTAGTCCCGATTGTCGCGGTCTCACTGTCGGTACTATTACTCGATGAACAAATCACTCTACAGATGATCATCGCCGCGATATTTTTAGGCTGTGGGATGTTTATCATCGCTAGATCGAAGAAGAAAAACTAATTTGAGATCTCAGCAACAACCCAACGCTCGGTAATACTGACCTGAATCCGTGACTTCAAAGTGAATACAGAGTGTAAGATATTGGTTTTACAGTGGAATTGAAAAATCTTAGCTGCAAGCTCATATGCGTCCTGCATTCGCTAAATAAATGCATCCATGCATAAAACCCATAGGTTCAGCGGGTATTTTTCTAACCTCTGTAGAATCAAGAGCTTGCGCTATGTGGTGCAGTGAAGTCACCGACTCAGGACTGAGTTAAAATTCGGCTCAAGAGACTTGATGGCCGTTTGTAGGCACAAACTGCCGAACAGATATGGCATTGCTAGCTAGGATAGCGCCAATAATCGCTACTGTTCTGTGAATGCCAGCTTTGCAGCCAACGCTGCGAAGCTTGCGGCAAATAACCGCTGCACCTTGCTGACAGCGCTGGGGGAGTGCAGGATGTATTGACTTAAGCGATTCGCTAGACAACCGTAAATAATAAATACCGACAGGGTCATTAACATAAAAGTCCCGCCCAGCACTAACATTTGCGACAGTAGAGCCCCCGCTTGAGGATCGACAAATTGTGGCAAGAACGCCATAAAGAAAATCGACAATTTAGGGTTTAGAATATTAATTAGGCAGCCTTTTAGACTAATCGACCACGCAGCTAATTTGGCTGACTTTGCATTTAACACCAGCGAGCTCCGGTCTTGATACATAGCCCATGCTAAATACAGCAAATAAGCCACGCCGGCAAATTTTAGCACTTGAAATAAAACCGCACTGCTATGAAAAATCGCTGCCATTCCCAGCACACTGGCCAACAGCGATGGGATAATCCCCACTGTGCAACCGATTGCGGCATAGACACTGGCCGTCACCCCCTGCATTAATCCTATCGACACAGTGTAAATAACTCCAGTGCCTGGCATAGCCACTACAATCAAGCAAGTGATTAAAAACTCGAGACTGAGCATATAATTGATCCTTATCAGCGAGCCACAACCAACATTTAGCCAACTGCATCCACTTAGAAGCAACTGGCCTACGCTGATTTTCCTCAAATAGTCTTAATCTCTATTCTCAGTCAAGTCCCTAGTACCTGATGATCTCGTCTTGAGTTAAAAGCGAACCGCGACTAGTCACTATTTAATACTAATAGTCGCTTTAATAATTTCCAGCTTTTTACTGGTTTTTCCCGACTTGCTACCAAAAGTTTCTAAGCTTTTAACCACATCCATGCCCGCTACTACTTCACCAAAAATAGTGTGCTTTCCATCTAGCCAGTTGGTGGCAATAAAGGTTAAGAAAAATTGACTACCATCCGTTCCAGGGCCAGCATTTGCCATGCTTAGCAACCCAGGTTTACTGTGTTTAACACCTGCAGAAAACTCACCATCGTATGTATAACCAGGTCCTCTACGTCCGGTACCCGTAGGATCTCCACCTTGCGCCATAAACCCTTTTATCACCCGGTGAAAAACAATATTATCGTAAAAACCGATACGCGTTAGATACATAGTGCTAGTCACATGCATCGGAGCTGTTTTGGACAATAATTTAATTTTAATGTCCCCAAGAGTCGTGTTTAAATTCCAAAAATACTGTTTGCCTTCAGCAAAGTTTTGCAATGGTGGCTTTTTTAATGACAGTTTCCATGAACTGTTTGATTTATCGATCTGTTGTTGACTAATAAATCCATCAATATTTTTCAGGGCAATACTTTCAGAAGCTTGTACAGAAAAACTACCGGCAGCTCCTAATATAGACATTGTAACGATAAAACTTTTAAACCCTTTAATTCTCATTCTTTTAAACCCTTAATTTTATTGAAAATAATATATCACATTAAATATTCTGATTGAATCCCATCTTATTCATGTGGATAGCCTGTATCCCCGTTTGCTAATGACCAGCCCGATCAAAAATTCTAAACTGCTGCGATCAAGTCTAATTGACAAAATTCATCTAATCTACTGCGAATCAGTTTGTTTAATATGATTTCACGCTAATTGTCGTTAAATTGCCCGCCATTTCGGTCAACCTACTAGCTTCATATCTGCGCCTGAAACTTCAGAGTGGATGATATTGCTACAGTGGAATTGAAAATCTAGCTGCAAGCTCATATGCGTCCAGTATTCACTAAATAAACACCTCCAAGAACAAAAATCTTAGGACTCAGCTATAACCGACGTAAAATAAATAAGTTACACTAATATTCGTTTGGGAATCACCGATACAGTGTAATACATAGATAGCAATTAGAAAGATACATTATTCTTTCCTGCTAATTTGGCGGAGTATAACTGGGTATCTACTTGACCTAATAAACATTCTATTGATTCAGTGCCATTTGCAACAATAACCCCGATACTAATGGTGAGACTTTCCCTCCCTTGTTCTGTTTGCTGAGCACTAACATATTTACGAATGCGTTCAGCCCACTTCACTGCTTGATCTAACCCCGTTTCAGGAAGCATAATTAAAAATTCATCCCCACCCCAGCGAGAGAATATATCAACATCACGCATATTTTCTTTAACTTGATTAACAATTGAGGTTAATGCAATATCTCCTTCTTTATGACCTTGAATATCATTAATATTTTTAAAATTGTCTAAATCAAACATAACTAAAGATAACTCATGGTCAAAACGTCGACAGCGTTTTCTCTCATTATCTAGTTGCTGAATAAAAAATCTGCGGTTATAAATGCCTGTTAATGGATCCAGTGAAGCGGCTTCAGTCAATTCTTGGATAAGATGATCCCGCTCAGAAATATCTCGAAGCACAGCTGTAAGTTCGATCGATTGCCCTACGGTAATTTTGGCAATTGTTATTTCCACAGGGAATTCACTACCATCCTTTCTAACCCCCGATACAGAAGCACGTGCATACATCGGCCGGGATTTCACTGGAGATTCAATGAAGTCAGCTAAATGCTGGTCGTGATGACGATGATGCTGGCTAGGTATTAAACGGGTGAGAGGCATGCCTATTGCCGTGTCTTTATCATAACCAAACATCTTGGTTGCCGCGTCATTAAATAGTTTTATATTAAAATTATCATCGACACTGATGATGCCGTCATATGCTGAATTAATAACGGCTTCGAAGCGGCGTAAAGAATTATCTAATGAAATTTCAAGTAATTTTTTTTCTGTAATATCAATACATGTAACTAAAATGCTATCGACATCACCAAGTGTTGATGCCAGAGGAGAATATAAAAATCGCCAATATTTTTTTTCGTTATTAATATATAAATCAATCTCATCCTCACTAGATAAGTTTGAGTTATTACAAGCTCTCAACGATAAAAGGACTTGTTCAACAATAGTCTTGTCTAAAACAAGACTGATATCTTCCTCAAACTGACTACTCACATCACGATCTAGCACTAGATTAAATAAGCTGTTTGTACCTAGTAATTTAAAGCTGTGTTTATCTTTTTTCCATACTGATAAAGGAGTTCGAATAGCTTCTAAGCGTGCAGAAATTGTCGAATCTAAGCTTGATATAAACATGAATCTCCGAAATATTTAAATATTACTAACCGGCACATAAACAACCAAAACATCAAACGAGCCTTGAGCGCTATATTTATGAGGAAGCGAATCAACATCCTGATTCCGTAATTTAAAGTGAATACAGAGTGTAAGATATGGTTCTACAGTGGAATTAAAAATTTTAGCTGCAAGCTCATATGCGTCCTGCATTGGCTAAATAAATGCATTATCCATGCATAAAACTCGTAGGTTCAGTGGATATTATTCTAACCGCTGTAGAATCAAGAGCTTGCGCTATGTGGTGCAGTGAAGTCACTGATTCAGGTCAAATACAAACAGTGCAAAAAAGCATCATATCATTGCAATCAAAATTGACCAAGTTATTAGTCATTTACTATCTATTAAAAAAATAAAAGGTTATATCCTCATATAATGTAATTCTATAATTTAAACAAAACTACTTAAGCGTCTATAAACAGAAACAGAAATCATATTTATAATATTGAGACGTTAATATATTTCCTTAAATTATTATATTCTCCTGAATCCGTGACTTCAAAGTGAATACAGAGTGTAAATATTGGTTCTACAGTGGAATTGAAAAATCTTAGCTGCAAGCTCATATGCGTCCTGCAGGGTATGATACTGCGCTTGGTAATACGGCGTTAAGAACTGGCTAAACATGCTCATTTACACCGGTAATACCCATAAAAGAAGGGCACACTGTACCCAAAGTGAGGGGCACACTGACTCCGTTATTTCACCGGTTTTTGCCTTGCCTTGCCTTCGCTCGCAACGTTATACAGAGGTCTCTAGTTATTTTTTTGATGAACCTTTAAGCTTGAGAAAAATTATTTTTACGCACTGACTCTCTGGAGAAGTCCAGTAGCATAGTGACGAATATTTGTTCACTGTCGCTCATTGGCTGGTTCTCGGCCGTCACTAAAAAAACTTCATTCACCGGTAGCTGCTGGTAGGGTGGCAGTTGAAACAACGTCTTGTTAGCGACATAGACTTTTGCTCCCTGCACGGTTAAAGCACCGAACCCCAATCCTGCAAAAATTAAACGCCGTATTTCTTCTTCATTTGAAGAGACCGCCACTAAATTGCCCCACAGCTGTTGATCACTGCGCAAAGAGGATATCTCGTTTAAGCCTTCAGAGGGTTGATCACTCTCGAACGATACGTAGGACAGCCCGCTAAGATCATTTAGTTGCAAATTTTTGACACCGTATAACAGGTGATTTTTGGCACAGTAAAACCCCATTTGCTCGTACCCCAGCAAGTCAAAGCGCAACCCAGTTTTCGCGACCTTTTGGTTGCTTAAACCGATGTGTAATTCATCCCTTGCTACCGCGCGTATTATTTCAGAACTTGGCTGGGTATTAATATTAATCAGCACTCTTGGGTACAGGCGGTGATACTCAGCCAACGTTTTATCAAGGCAGGGGCTGTGAATATGACTGGCGATTTGAATATTAATTTCACCGCTTAGCACCGACTCTCCCCCGGCAAATTGATCGGCCATATTTTCGATAATTCGGCCCGCAGACGTAGCGTATTCATAAACTTTAAGACCTTGATAGGTTAAAGAAAACAGCCCTTTTTTACGTTTAATTAAGGGTGTTTCTAAATGCGTTTCCAAGCGTTTTAGAGCATTGCTGATACTCGGTTGGCTAAGGGATAATTTACGTGCTGCACCGGTAATACTCCCCTCGTCGACAATCACTGTGAATGTATAGAGTAAATTCCAATCTAAATTACGCAGTAATCGCTGTGAACGCGATGTCATTTTTGTACCCCTGTGCCATAAAAACAATAATATCATCAACATACACATAAGCTAAGCCTATGCATATCATAATAATTATAAATTTGCTAAATGGATAGTAATTTTCAATACTGCAGTTGCTCGCTGCAAAAGGACAATACAATTAATACGCTGTTGCCACTGTGTGCAGACGTTAACTCGTTGTCATCAACACATATTTTCCACGGCGAACGGTTCGTTTATTTAATCCTGAATCGCTTGGAGCCGATGACGCAGATCGATAATAACTAACTAGAGGAACTAACAATGATAAAAAAAATTCGCTCATTCGCACTTTGTACTTTACTAGGCAGCTTCGCATTCGGCCAACTGCAAGCGGCTGAAGCTCCGCTGCGAATAGGTACCGAAGGGGCCTACCCTCCGTTCAATTTCATGACTGCCGACGGTAAGTTAGCAGGGTTTGACATCGATATCAGTCGTGCCTTATGTGAAAAAATGCAACGCGATTGCAGTTTTGTCGCTCAGGATTGGGATGGTATTATTCCCGCATTACTAGCGGGTAAGTACGATGTAATCGTCGCCTCGATGTTTATCACTGAGAAACGCAAACTAAAAGTAGATTTTAGTGATCCCTATCAAAAATCTGCGATGACCTTTGTCGTCGATAAAAACTCTAAGATCACTGATATTAGCCCCAGTGCTATGGTGGGAAAAACCATCGGTGCTCAAGGATCTACCACTCAGGCTGACTTCCTCTCTAAAGTTTACGCCGATTCTGAGATTCGTTTTTATCCGACCCAAGATGCTGTCAACTTAGATTTAATCTCTGGACGTCTCGATGCTCAAGTGGGTGACATAATTCCGATGCTGGACTGGACCGTAAAATCCACAGATGGAAAATGCTGCAAACTAGTTGGTGAAGCGATTACCGATCCAGCCTATGTTGGTGACGGTGTGGGGATGGCACTGCGCCAAGAAGACGATAAGTTGCGTTTAGCACTCAATAAAGCGCTCGCTGAGATAGTGGCCGATGGCACCTATAAAAAAATCAATGATAAATATTTTGATCTCAATATTTTGACCTTGAAATAACAGCACAGCGGGAGTAACGGATGAACTGGTACGATTATTTAAGCTACGGCCCAACGGGCTGGGGCGATGAATTATTGGCGGGGTTGGCGGTAACGGCAGCCCTGGCACTAACCACCTTACCCTTTGGTTTACTGGGGGGATTTTTAGTGGCAGCAGCAGCGGTGTCACCGAGCACAGCACTGCGTAACAGCGCCCTGTTTTTCACCACCACGATTCGCGGTCTGCCTGAATTACTCTCGCTATTCATCATTTATCACGGCGCCGGCATGCTGATTAACCATACTATCAAATGGCTAAACCCCGAAGCGGGCTTCTTTGAACTGAGCCCCTTTGTCGCCGGTACTGTGGCGCTTTCACTGGTCTTTGCCGGTTATAGCGCCGAAGTGTTACGCGGCGCTTGGCAGGCGTTAGACCGCGGTCAGCGCGAGGCTGCGCTTGCGATTGGCATGACTCGCTGGCAGGCATTTCGACGCATTGAGCTAATTCAAATACTACGTTTGGCGCTACCCGGCCTCGGTAATCTGTGGATCAATTTAATCAAAGATACCGCTTTGGTCTCTGTCATAGCCCTGAATGATCTAATGCGCATGGCCAACGTTGCGGTGGGAGTTACCAAGAAACCCTTTTTGTTTTTCATCACTGTCTGCTTAATTTACTGGCTAATCTGCCTGCTTTTTGAATTTTTGTTAAGCGCTCTGGAGAAACGCGCTAATCGAGGCCATTTTAAACAGCAAATTTGAGATTACCCCAATGATGTACAACATAAAAACAAGGGTTTAACAGTGGAATTTTTATATGTTTGATTTATTGATTGAATATTGGCCAAAGCTGCTGCAAGGGGCTTTATTAACGCTAAAACTGACCTTCAGTGCCGTAATTATCGCCGCGACACTATCGCTGCCACTCGCGATATTACGCAGCAACCAGCACAGTATTTGGCAGTGGCCGATTCGGTTGTTCGTGTCTTTTTTTCGTGGCACTCCCCTATTAGCTCAACTTTTTTTGATCTATTACGGTTCCGGTCAATTTCGTTTAGAGCTAACTGAAGTGGGGCTCTGGTGGTTATTCCGCGATCCTTTTTACTGCGCACTCCTGACCTTTTCACTGAACTCTTGCGCCTATCAGATCGAAATACTGCGCGGGGCACTGCAAGCAGTAAACAAAGGTGAAATAGAGGCGGCAATTGCCATCGGCATGAATAAATTACAGCAGTATCAAAAGGTTATTTTACCACACTGTTACCGAATCGCCTTTCCGGCACTGGGCAATGAAATTATTTTACTACTCAAGGGCAGCGCCATCGCCAGCGTAATAACCTTGATGGATTTAATGGGTCATACCCGGAGAGTTTTCTCGCAGACCTTTGATATCTCGGTCTATCTTTGGGCTGCCCTGATGTACTTATTAATAACCAGTCTGTTTGTTTGGCTGTGGCGAAAAATTGAACAGCACTTAAACCGCCATACCCAACGCCCTAGCGATCATCATAATCTGCAGGCCGCTGAGCAATCCACAACCAATAAATATCCCCTGGAGAGTGCCAATGTTCGCTAATTCAAACCAGCAAACCTTATTAGCACTGCATGACTTACACAAATCGTATGGCCCGCTCCCCGTTTTAAAAGGGGTTTCGCTACAGGCGCAAAAAAAGGATGTGATCAGCATCATTGGCGCCAGTGGCTCGGGAAAGAGCACCTTGCTCAGATGCATTAACTTGCTGGAGCAAGCCAACGCGGGTCAACTGCTCATCCAAGGGAAAACATTGGATTTAGCGGCGCCACCCTCAAGAGCCCGAACCGCACAGATAGCAGCGATACGCGCCAAACTTGGCATGGTCTTTCAACAGTTTAATTTATGGACCCATTTAAGTGTTTTAGAGAATATTATTCTGGGTCCCTGCACAGTCCTCAAACAGCCCCGAGAAGAGGCGGAAGTTCACGCTAGAGCACTGCTTGAGCGAGTGGGCCTGTCAAACAAATGCCACGCCTACCCCGATCACTTATCCGGGGGCCAAAAGCAGCGCGTCGCGATTGCCCGAGCACTGGCTATGAACCCACAAGTTATGTTATTTGACGAACCTACCTCGGCACTCGACCCTGAGTTAGTTAACGAAGTGCTGCTAGTGATGCGTGAATTAGCCCAAGAGGGGCGAACGATGATCGTTGTCACCCACGAAATGCGCTTCGCCCGAGAAGTATCATCGCAAGTCATCTTTCTCGAGCAGGGCAAGATTATTGAACAGGGATCACCGCAACAGATTTTCGAACAGCCTAAAAGCGCGACTTTACAGCGCTTTCTAAGCAGCCAATATTAACCTTTATATCTATTACCTGAATCAGTGACTTCACTGCGCCACTATAGCACAAGCTCTTGATTCTACAGCGGTTAGAAAAATACCCGCTGAACCTACGGGTGCAGCTAAGATTTTTCAATTCCACTGTAGAACCAATATCTTACACTCTGTATTCACTTTGAAGTCACGGATTCAGGTATTAATCTATAAACCTATAAACCTATAAACCAGCGCTTCATTGACCATTATCAGGTGAGACCCTGAGGATCAATATCGCCCAGCAACAGGAAAAAACCATGCAATACGCTGAATTAAAGACCCCTTACCTTGTATTTCTCGGTGATGCCGACGATTTTTTAATGGCCAAAGTCGCTAAAGGTATCGCCTACTGGCGCCCTGCAAAGTGCCTTGCACAAATGCGCTTACCCGGCGCTAAAGCCGATTTAGGCTTGAGTGAAATGACCGTCCAACAAGCTGCTGCCGCAGGTGCAAAAACCTTCATCTTAGGGCTGGCTCCAATTGGCGGCACACTGCCCAGTGACTGGGAAGCGATTTTGATCGAAGCGCTGGAGCTAGGTATGGACATCGCCAGTGGCTTGCACATCCAGCTCAATAACATAGAGGCACTAAAAACAGTGGCACAGCGCACTGGGCAGCGTTTGATCGACGTCCGCCATCCAAAGCAAGATTTTGAGTGCGCCACGGGTCAACCCCGCTGCGGTAAGCGATTATTAACCGTTGGCAGCGATTGCTGTGTCGGCAAAATGTTTAGCTCATTGGCAATCCATCGCGAGATGCAGCGCCGCGAAATACCCAGTACCTTTAGAGCCACGGGCCAGACCGGCATCTTAATCGAAGGTAGCGGTATCCCAGTTGATGCCATCGTCTCGGACTTTATTGCCGGAGCCGTAGAACAATTGAGCCCTGCTAATGATGCTCAACACTGGGATATTATTGAGGGCCAAGGCTCGTTATTCCACCCAGCCTATGCAGGTGTCAGTTTAGGTTTGCTACACGGAGCCCAAGCCGATGCCCTGATACTATGTCACGAGGCGGGACGCACTCAGATGGATTTAGTGCCCGGCTATGCAGTGCCCGATTTTGACACCTTGATTAAAACTAACTTGGCACTAGGATCACTGACCAATCCCAATATTAAACTGGCCGGTATCGCCCTCAATACTTCAGCGCTACCCGAGGAAGAGGCCCTGCTTGAAATTGCTAAATATCAAGAACTCTACCAAGTGCCGGTGGTCGATCCAGTGCGGACAGGGGTCTCAGATATTGTTGATTTCCTGGAGAAGCTAGATGCTTAAAATGACTGTTACTGCACAGCGCTGGCCTCTGCACAAGCCTTTCATTATTTCTCGTATGGCGCCCATGCTACACGGCGAAGTAGTGGTTGTTGAAATAGAACAAGCGGGAATCGTGGGACGCGGTGAATGTGAGCGCACCGATATTTTTGAACCTGAATACCCCAACGTGATGCTAGAACTTGAAAAAGCACGACAGCAGATTGAACAGGGCGTGAGTCGTATGGAATTACTCGAGCTAATGCCTGCCGGCAATGCGCGCAACGCCATCGACTGCGCGCTTTTTGAGCTGGAAGCCAAACAGCGGGGATTAAGCAGCTGGCAACTGGCAAAAATGTCAGCTCCAAAACCGCTGACAACCGCCTTCACACTCTCGTTAGATAGCCCGCAAGAAATGGCTAAAGCAGCCGCCATTAACCATTGGCGGCCCATCTTAAAACTCAAATTAGGTGCTGACGGTGATCTATTGCGAGTGGCAGCTGTCCATAAAGCTGCGCCAAACTGCCGGCTGATTATCGATGCAAATACCAGCTGGAGCTTAGAGCAACTGCAAGCATACATACCGCAGCTAGCCAATATGGGAGTGGAGATGATTGAACAGCCACTACCCCCAGCGCAAGATCACCTACTCGAGGGGCTAAACCCGCAAATACCGATCACCGCTGACGAATCTTGTCTGGATAGGAGTTCACTTGCACAACTGCGCGGACGCTATCAAGCCATCAATATAAAACTCGATAAAACCGGTGGCATAACCGAGGCGCTAGCCTTACTCAGTGACGCCCGTGAACAAGGTTTTGAGATAATGGTCGGCTGCATGTTGGGCACTTCTTTGGCAATGGCTCCGGCGATGCTGATCGCACAAACAGCGCGTTGGGTTGACCTTGACGGCCCGCTGCTACTATCAGAAGATCGACCACATGCTCTAGAATATATAGGTAGCAGTTTACAACCCGCTAGCGCCGAACTCTGGGTTTAGAGGTAAAACAAACAGTCTTTTCTTAGAGCTGGATCCGTGGCTTCACAGTGGCTGCTCAGCACCGCTGGGAAGTCACGGACTTCAGACTATAGCCACGCAAAAAATCATCAGCACTTAGCTCGGAATCGGTTAGTCTGCTAAATTATCAAGTATCTCTTGCATCATTTTTTTCATCACGAATTTCTGTGGTTTACCGGTGACAGTCATCGGCATTTCTTCGATAAATTCTATGTACTTTGGAATTTTATAACCAGAAATTTGACCTTTGCAGTACTCTTTTAGAGCATCCGCACTTAAATGACACTGGTCGTTGAGGATAATAAAAGCACAGACTTCTTCGCCGTATTTTTCACTGGTTATGCCGAATATTTGAACATTGGCTATCGCTGCGTGTTTAACGATAAAATCTTCAATTTCTTTAGGGTAAATATTCTCGCCACCCCGGATAATCATATCTTTTATCCGACCGACAATAGTGCAATACCCCTCCCGATCAAGTACTGCTAGATCGCCAGTATGCATCCAGCCTTTTGTATCTATTGTGTTATTAGTGGTTTCTCTATCTCCCCAATAACCTAACATGACACTGTAACCTCTAGTACACAACTCACCTTTTTCGCCGATAATAACCTTTTCTCCAGTTGAATTGATTATTTTTACTTCCAAGTGAGGATGTATCAAGCCGACGGTCGCCACCCGCTTATCTAACGGGGTATCTACATGGGTCTGAAATGACACCGGGCTGGTTTCAGTCATGCCATAACAAATGGTTATTTGTGACATATTCAGATCATTGATGGCTTGTTTCATCACCTCAATGGGGCATAGTGCTCCCGCCATAATACCGGTCCGTAAATGTGAGTAATCTCTATCTTTAAAATCAGCTTGGGAAAACATCGATACAAACATGGTAGGTACGCCATACAAGGCGGTACATCGCTCATTATCAAGGGCATCGAGACAGCTTTCAGGCGAAAATACTTCACTGGGGAATACCATTTTGGCAGCGCGCATAACACAACCTAAAGTACCCATGACCATACCGAAACAATGATACAGTGGTACCGGTAGACACAGCACATCATCTTCACTGAAATTCATCGCCTGGGTGACAAAATTAGCATTATTCAAAATATTATAGTGACTCAGTGTCGCCCCTTTTGGCGTACCCGTGGTGCCACTGGTAAATTGAATATTTATCGGGTCATCTGGATCTAGCTTCTTCTCTATTTCAGCGATCATCATCTTATGTGCGGGCCCCGCCATATTGCAAATCTGCTCAAAGCGATAGATTCCATTATGCTGGCTCTCCCCCATACATATAATATGTTGCAAAGATGGGACACGTTTTGCCTCAATTTTATAATTGGTCGCGCAGGCCAGCTCAGGAACAAGGGTTTCTATCATTTCTAGATAATTAGAGGATTTAAAGGCCGGCGCCAGAAGCAGAGCTTTACACTGCACTTTATTGAGAGCATATTCTAATTCGTTTAATCGATACGCCGGATTTAGATTTACTAAGATGATGCCAATTTTGGCCGTGGCGAACTGAGTGATCAACCACTCGTACCTATTCGGTGACCAGATCCCTAAGCGATCCCCGGTTTTTAGTCCCAACGACAACCAACCGCCCGCTAAGCGGTCGACTTCTCGATCCAAATCATAGTAGCTAAAACGTTTATTTTGCGCGATAAAAACAGCACTTTCTCTCGAGCCGAATTTTGCAACAGTAGCGGCAAAAACTTTACCAATTGTGGTGTAGATTAGTGGATCTTTTTGAGTACCCTTTACATAGGAAAAGCCCACAATATCACTGTGTAAATGTTGATTTTTCCTGGGTTCTGACGGATTATTTAACAAGCTTTTCGTTAAAACAGTATGGATAGTTTCATTTAGTATCGTCACATCTCACCTACTTTTAGTGGCTATTTACAGGGTGTGGCTATCTACAGGGTGTGCCAATCGCCAGATTGCTCGAAGGCATGCGCTATTTTATAAATATTTCGCTCTGCATAATGTTTAGCAACTAATTGCATACCGACCGGTAATCCGTTACTCATACCGCAGGGAATTGACATGGCCGGGTGTCCAGATGCATCAAAGGGCGCCGTATTGGCGATCATCTCAAACGCCTTGCCAATATATTCAGCTAGAGATGCGTCTTGTGCAGGAATAGGCTGGGCGGTAATGGGCAGGGTCGGCATTAGCAATACATCATATTTTTCAAAAACTAGGTTATAAGCCTGCTTTAGTTTGCGTGATAAATTTTGTGCTTTCGCCTGATATTGACCGCGATAATGTTGTTGCATGTACTCGCCCACGAACATTGAAATCTTTAAGGTTTTAGATAACTCATTCGCTCTGGAGCGCCAGTTTGAATGGTAATCCAATAAACTGGTAACGTACAACCCTTCCCAACTGGTACCAAAGCCATTGCCATGCATCATAGTATTAGTTAGCCCCTCCAAGGTGATAGGTGTCCAAATAGCCACCCCATCTAAATGCATAGGGATAGAAACTTCTTCAACATGTGCTCCAAGTTCCCTTAACTTTTCAGCGGCGGCACGCACTTTAGCATCCACTTCTGGCTCACTATTTTGATGGCCAAAACCCTCTTTGAGTACCGCTATTTTCATGCCGGCAATAGATTGAAATAAAGCCGTTGTATATTGATCCACTTTAGGTGCGTATTGGCGTGGATCTAAGCCATCCTCCCCTGCAATAACTTCTAGTAACAGGGCATTATCTGCCACATTGGCCGTCATCGGCCCCACATGATCTATAGTAGGTTCAATTGGCATAATACCGCTATAGGGCACCAATCCATGAGTGGGTTTCATACCGTAGCCGCCACAAAAACTTGAGGGTATGCGAATAGAGCCTCCTTGATCACAGCCAATCGCCATTTCAATTTCACCACTACCGACTAAAGCACCACAACCAGATGATGAGCCTCCGGCAATATAGCCCATCTTGTAAGGATTATGCACGGGCCCAGCAGCCCCGGTATGACTGCCCCCTGATAGACAAAAGTATTCACAGTGTGCCTTTCCCGCTATGTTGCCTCCCGCCGCTAAGATTCGCGTCACCACACTGGCATCTAAGTCAGGTGTATACCCCTCTAAAGTGGACGCTCCGTTCATCATTGGCACTCCTGCCAGACAGATATTATCTTTTAAAACAATTCTTTTACCTTTTAATTTACCCATAGCAGCACCGGGAATATCGGTTTTTTGATACCAGGCATTTAATCGGTTTTCTGCAACGTCAGGCCTATAACCCGGCGTGCGCGGATATTTCACCTCTGGAATAAAGTCCGGCATGCTATCAACGACGTCATATGCGGCAAAGTTTGCTTCCATAAGCGCCATATAATCAAGTATTTCCCCCTCTTCCATGGTCATGCCAAAACCACTAATAATATTTTTCATTTGCTTTAACGTCGGGCGTTGAATAGCCATATAAGTTTCCCTTATCAATGAAGTCATGTGTTTATTAAGAACAGTTGGCGCACAGCCAGAATTACTATTGATGGATTTAGAACGTGTTTGTCGCGCAGTTCCCAAGCCGATAAATTCTTCGATTTTTGTAGCGCTATGCAGATCATCTCGTTTAACATCACCAATGATTTTGCCACGCTCTAATATCAATACTTGATCGGACAAATCCATAATAAAATCAAAATTTTGTTCAACCAGTAGTATCGTCAGCCCTTCATGTTGACGAATTATATTTAAAGTCTCCGCCATTTCTTCAATAATTGATGGCTGAATCCCTTCAGTGGGCTCATCCAAAATCAGAAAATAAGGTTCCGTCATCATCGCTCTAGCCAGCGCTAACAATTGCTGTTCGCCTCCTGATAAAGTCCCGCCACTACGTTTCAACAACCCTTTTATTCGCGGAAAATAATTAAGCACCCGCTCCAGTAACACTGACTCACTATCATCTCCATAGTGGTGGTATGAATAACTGAGGTTTTCCGCGACGCTTAAATTTGGGAAGATACCGCGCCCTTGTTGCACATAACCAATCCCCTTTCTCGCCCGCTCATAGGGGGCGATATGAGTGATATCACTACCAAGGTATGAAATATGCCCTTGCTGTACCGGCAAAAAACCCATCAAAGTTTTGAGCAGTGTAGTTTTCCCCATACCATTGTGGCCGAGCATGCCGACAATTTTATTTTCATATATTGCAAAATCTACGCCGTGTAATACCGGAACACTACCGTAGCCACTGTGCAAATTTTTGACCTTAAGTACCCTGTTCTCATCACTCATACATTTCTGCCTAAATAGACATCCCTGACCTTTTGATCAGCTAATACATTGTCGACATGGTCTTCCATCAAAATAGATCCCTGATAAAAAACGGTCACCTGATTGGCTATAGATTGAATAAATTGCATATCGTGCTCCACTATAATCATGGCGGCACTGCGATTTATTTCCCTGATAATATCCACCATAATTTCGACATCTTGACCCGTCATTCCAGCCGCTGGCTCATCCAATATCACCAGCCAAGGATCCGCGGCTAACACGATGGCTAATTCAACACGCTGGCGCTGACCGTGGGCAAGTTCACCGAGCAACTTTTTAGTGATGTCACCAATTTTTATCCGCTCTATCACCTCTTCAACGCGCCGATTAGCCTGTTTAACGTCATGGTAGCGGCGCGCTGACAGCCAGATATTTTCCCAGACACTCAGCCCATCCATCACATTCGGCACTTGCGTTTTAATGCCGATCCCCAACCTCGATATTTGATGGGTATGCCAGTGCGTTGTTTCTTCCCCGCGAATATAAATTTCACCACTGGTCGGTTTATTAAGACCGGTTAAACATTTAAAAAAGGTGGACTTACCTGCACCATTTGGACCAATCAGACATCTGAGCTCGTTTTCTCGCAGGGTAAAGTCAACATTATTAACCGCCTTAACTCCACCAAAATGCATGTTTAAATTATGGGTTTCTAACACAATTTCATTCATTTAAATGACCTCTTTGCATTTGTCGGGGCGCGCGTTTTCGCAGCTTATTTCTTGTTGATTTTTTGGCAGTCAATAATTTTTTCCAGACAGAGCTAATCGCCGGTGCTAAACCTTGGGGCAGAAACAAGACAAAAATCACTAAGATGACACCAAATACTAGGTTGTTATCAATCAAGGTTTGTTGCCCCAAATAATACTTAAGCAACCCTAAGATAACCGCGCCAAAAATTGGCCCAGATAGACGGGTAACACCCCCTACTATGCACCAAATAATCACTTCAGCACTTTGCCCTAAACTGAACAAACCCGGGGTGACTATTTCTGCCCAACTGGCATACAAAGCACCTGCTAGCCCCGCTAAACCGCCGCCCACTGCAAATAATATTGTTTTATACTTACGTACATCATAGCCAATTAATTCTGCTCGCTGCTCGTTCTGACCTATACCTATAGAGACTCGACCAAAACTACTGCGCACCAGAAAATGCAAACCTAGATAGCTGAGTATTAAAATAACAAAGCAAACGTAATAAAAATCTAAATCCCAAATATAGGCATCGGGCATGCCTGGGATATTCAAAGTTTGAAAATTTGGAATACCATTAAATCCGCCCAGATGTGCTGTACCTATCATATATTCAGGGCTGGCAGTAGAATTGATGAAGCGAAACAGAATCAAGGTCACTACCAAGGTGATAACCCCTAAATAAACATCTGTTAAGCGGCCATAGAACATGATCGCACCTAAGATAAAAGCAAAGGTTGCCGGTACGATAATTGCCAGTAAAAATGGCAGAGTACTCTCACCTATATTGATAGCGAACACTGCATAGCTGTATGCACCTAGCCCAAAAAAAGCAGCTTGCCCAAAACACAATATCCCGCCAAAACCCCAGACTAAACCAAGGCTCAAGGCTAAAATTGAATAAATAATCAACAAAGAAAGCGTATAATATTCAATGAAGTACGGCAGAACAAGCATACAAACAATGGCCAAAAACACGCCGATTATTAAGTTCTTATAATTGCTATCCAACATCATAATTTACCCTTAAATATGGAGTTAGTGATCCCTTTTGGCAGTATTCGTAAGAGTATGACGGCACACAGCAACAGGGCTACTTCCCCAAATACAGGGTTGAAAATAAAAGCAAATATTTGATTGACCGATCCAAATAATGTGGCACTAGACACTAAACCGACAATGATCGCCGGGCCACCGACCACCACCGTGATAAACGCTTTGGCTATATAGGCTGTCCCCCAACTTGGCACCAGCCCCACTAGCGGTGCCAATATGCCTCCCGCCAAGCCTGAAAGAGCCGCTCCCATAAAGAATGTCGTCATATAGATACGATCAGGGTTGTAGCCTAAAGATGCGGCCACATTAGGATCTTGCATCGCGCCTCTTACAATCAGCCCCAATCGAGTGAATTTCAAAAGGAAATAACCTGAGCAGACTAAGCCAATGGCGACGAGGATAATAAAGAAGTTATAGCCATTCACTTGGTAATCACCAATTGCCCAGCCTTTTATCGGAGTGGAGATACTTTCAGTGGTATTGCCAAAAATCATGGTTACGATCCCGATCAGGATCATGCTTATCCCCCAGGTAGCCAGCATTGTATCGACTAGACGACCATATAAATGGCGAATAACCAAGCGCTCTAACAACAGGCCTATCATACCCACGATAAGCGGGGCGATAACTAACATCGCTAGGTAAATGTTAGCCCCCGCTTTGACACACACAATCGTGGTATATCCGCCGAGCATCATAAATTCACCATGGGCAAAATTGATGATTTTCATCATCCCGAAAATCATTGCCAATCCTGAGCTAATTATGATTAAGCTGGCTATAACATACAAAACTTCTAGTAAAACAACGGCTGCTAAGTCCATTTAAAACACCAAAAAAGAGTCGGAAAATTAGAGACTTACTCGCTAATTCGCATAATACACACGACAGTTACAGGCTAATTTTTCTTGACTTTTAATGGCTGATCTTTTGATTCGATCAAGCGCCCCAATAAGACACTCAATCGAAAGATAAGCGATAAAAGACATTAAAGCCGCTAACATCATGCAAGGTATGCACTATCCAAATTAACGATGCGGATCAAATTTTAATCACGTATTGCTGATTATCATCGGGGTTAGTCTTTAAATTACACACCATTTGCGTATCAAGTGGCGGTTGCTGTAGAAAAGTTTCAAGCACCTGCATCTTTTTATCTTTAAATTCACTTAAATATACATTGAGTATCGAGTGATGAGTTTGCGGGTCCACGGTCATTTTTCCCGAGGGTGTATCTATCGACAATCCCGTTTCCATAACAGCGCTCACTTTATCTCCCTCCACGCTACCGGCAATCCTCACCGCCGCTGCCCAAGTCAAAATCCCCTCATAATGTGATAGTGCGAGTAAGTGTAAATCATCAACATCACCATACTTAGCGCTATAATCGGCCAACAATTTCCTGTTTAAATCATTATCTAACTCATGGCTGTAGTTGTATGCGACTAAAATCCCATCAGTCTCTTCACTGGTGAGAATGTTCTGCTCGTTACCTGCCCCCAGAGTAGTAGATGCCATCGGGATTTTTTTATTCATACCTGACGCCGCCCACTGGCGATAAAATGAAATATGCGCACCACCAACCAATACCGAGACAATAAAATCTGGCTTTTCAGTTTGAATTTTTGCAATAGTTGAGCCAAAATCCGCCACATCGAGTGGGAAGAACTCAATGTTACTCACCTCAGCTCCAATCTCTTTGGCATACTTTTTAATCCAATTTGCCGTGATATGACCATAATTATAATCGGCGGCAAGTACATAGATCTTCTTACCCCATTTCTTAACTGCAGCGGGAATCAGTGTTTGTACTTGCTGAGCCGGGGTAATGCCATTAATAAATATGTTGCGATCACAAACCCCACCTTCATATAGAACATTATAGAAATAAGGTATCTGGCTTTTACGGAAAGTCTGTCTAACCGCCTCACGAGAAGCTGATAAAATCCCGCCATGCACGACGTCCACTTTATCTGTTCGGGCCAATTTTCTAGCAAATTGACTATACAAAGCCATATTCGACTGAGTATCGTAACCTACATATTCAATTTGTTTATTAAGTAAGCCTCCTGTTGCATTGATCTGCTCAATAGCCATGCGCGCTACCTTATCCATCGGTTTTCCATAGCCATCAAAAATACCTGAGGTATCCAGTAATGAGCCAAATTTAATAGTCTGTGATGCAGAGAAAGTAGGACCGGCAAGCACACCTGCGGTGAGAGCTGCGGCACCTGATAAGAATTTTCTTCTATTTATTTTCATCTGGATTTCCTCTTGTTACGTATTAGCACGCGTTTTTTGTGGAGTATTTTTTGATCTAGAAGCGGAATCGCTCATGCGAGTGGCTATCGATGTATCCATATCTAAGCCCACTTGCTCACCCATTTTTTTCATAAAAGGCAAGCTGACCGACATACCTAAGATGGAGTTTAGGGCTTGATCAAACGTAGATTGGTTATTTTCATCGCCATTTGTACCGGTATTATTACCAATGCCGGATATTTGATTTATTCTAATTGATTCAATTTTTTCAACGGGTTTCATCATCTGCCTTGCTATTTCAGGCATGACTTGCAGTTTGTTTTGGATAATTTTTTGTGCGATTAACGCCGCAGATTGAGTGTTTTCAGAGGCTATGATTGCCGCGTTACCCTCCGCCTCGGCCAACAACCGCATTTTTAAATTATGCGCCGCTAGATTTTCTAGTTCAGCTTCTGCCTGCGCTGTTTTAATCATTTCATTTGCCTGTGATGCAACCTGCTCCGCCGAGACTGCGGAGGCTTGTTCAGCCCGTAGCAAAGCGATTTGTTTTTCACGATGTTCCCGTGCTAAGTCTTTTTTAGTTTGGCTCTCTTCTTCGCCAAGCAGTTGAGATGTCTCTAAGTTTGTTAACGTTATCTGGGCGTCAATTTCGGTTTCCTTGAGCTTTAGCAACTTTATTTTGTTATCGCTCTTTTCTGTTTCTACCGACAAGATTGCCTCAAGCTCTTGCTTGCGCGCATCCTGACTATTAAAAATTTTAATCATTTCAATTTTATGATCTTCCGATATTTTTATTTCTTGCAACTTGCGTTTACTTTCCAGTGAAAGTTGTTCCATTTTTTCTTTTGAACGAACCTCCTCTTTTTGCAAAACTTCATCGTGCAGGATTTTTGCATAGCACTTTTCCTGCTCAATTAATAAATTTTGTTGAGTGAGATCTAATTGAGTTTGCTGAATAGAAATTTCAGATTTTGTTTCTACTTCAATGCGCTCTTGCCTGTTTAGCGATACTATTTTTGATAACTTATTTAAACCTATCGCCGTTAACGCATTATTAGGATCTAATTTATTTAACTCAGTTTGGTCAAAATGACTAATACTGATTGCTTCTAAAACCAGCCCATTTTTTATGAAACCCGCTTCTAAACGGCTAAAAACCTCACTCACTAAAACATCGCGTTTATCAAGCATGGTCATAAAATCAAACTTTGAGGCGGCGCAGTAAACTGCATTGGCAAACTTACTAAATAGGATGTCGCTAAGCTCGTCAGCTCTGTTGAGTCTGTTGCCATAAATTTGCGCAGCCGTCAGTATCTCTTCAGCACTTCCCCCTACTCGTAAATAGAAACTGATCTCTAGATCTGCGCGTAAAAAATCTTTACTGATGACAGATTTTGACTCGATTAAAGAAATATTTAAGCTGTGGCTTTTAAGATTAACTTTTTCCAACTGATGTAAAAAAGGCATTACAATTAAGCCACTATTAGTGACGATTTTATGTCCTCCGAAGCCCGTTCTAATCAACGCAGTCTGACTATTAGGTTTTACGTAAAACCGATTCAAAAACATTATTATTATAATTATTACCGCAAAACCTACTACCGTAGAAATTAGCCAGCCCATATTTATACTCTCCAAATGATCATCAAGAAATTAGTTTTTACTATTGATCGGCAATTTCAAGATAGACTTTTTTATTTTCCATTTCAAGTTATTTTATTTTCCAATTCAAGTTATTTATAGAATAAATAACTTTCTAACTTGAATAAAAAATCATTAACATACATAAATTTCTCGTAGTTGTTTGATTTTTAAATATAAAATACTTAACGGTAGCTGAATAGCTAGAGTGAATGATTTTTTGATTCGACATCTAAATATTTTCAGCTAGCTACCGGTCAGTCATCTGAACTTTTACTAGTTATTAAATTTATAGAGACAAAGAAATGCCCTGATCCGGCAGTCATATGAAATAAGAAATAAGAAAATTATTTATGGAGACCTTTGCTAAACGTTGCGAGCGAAGATAATACCAGGCAAAATCCGGCGAGATAGCGGAGTCAGTGTGCCCCTCACTTTGGGTATAGTATGCCCCTAACACCGGGTACAGCGTGCCCTTCTCATGGGTATTACTGGTGTGAATGAGCATGTTGAGCCGGTTTTTAACGCCGTATTACCGCGCACAGTTATCATACTCTCTGGGTAAGTTATGCAGAGGTGAATTGTTTAGCGAATGCAGGACGCATACGAGCTTGCAGCTAGGATTTTTCAATTGTGTCGTAAACCAATCTTTACGCTCTGAAGCCACGGATTCCGGTAAAAGTTTTCCTGATTAGCCCTGTGTCTCCGCCATAGCAAAAGATGCTTTTAATCTCTTCTC
>ASZJ01000061.1 GCA_000416275.1 Osedax symbiont Rs1 | reverse complement strand
AAACCTGAATCCGTGACTTCAAAGTGAATACAGAGTGTAAGATATTGGTTTTACGGTGGAATTGAAAAATCTTAGCTGCACCCGTAGGTTCAGCGGGCATTTTTCTAACCGCTGTAGAATCAAGAGCTTGCGCTATGTGGTGCAGTGAAGTCACTGATTCAGGCTAAAGTAAAAAAATTTACAAATAAGTGACTTGTCCATAATCTAAACCATTATTAAATCATAGAAACATATTACAACTTCTTAACTTGTTGAAATTAAATACTTTATCAAATAGTCGCCAAGTTGAGCGGAGTCTGATGGTCAATCAGGAAAGTTTTAGCTCTCAATTTATATCGGATGGATATTCTTAAACCGATAACCTTCTACTTCGGCTAAGTATATTGCTTGATCGATATGTTGGTTATCACGGTAGCGAATATTTCTCACGCTATTGAAAACCAGCGGAGGATCAAAATAATTTGACTCACAGGCCTGTTCAACACCCACCCGATTAATGAGCGCGGCCAAAAAGTGAATACCTTCGTAAATCGACTGGCCCAAGGTGTTTAAAGTTGGAGCGGACTCCCCATGCATTAAGTGATAATGCTGTTTAAATATTTCATTGCTATTGGTCGACATATTTGAAAAATAAGAAGATGTAGCATAAAAATTTTTCGAATTATTGGCACCAATCGCCAATAATCCATTTTCTTCTAATGCCCCTGATAGACGGATAATTGTTGTATGTAAATTGCGTTTACCGAAACTTCGGTTGAAATCAATTAAATCTTGTCCGACCAGTGAAATTAACACCCCTTGTGCTTCACTTTCCACTATTTGATCTAACAGTTCATCAAATGAATTCACGCCAAAATCAACATATTGCTCAAAAACGATACAACTATCACTGTCTAATAAAAATTTTCTGGCATGCATATGCGATGTTCTTGGCCACACATAATCATTGCCGATAAAGGCCCATTTATTGATATTAAATGTTTCGCTTAAATGTTTAAGAGCTGGCTGCAATTGGCTGTCAGGTGTTTCGCCAATCGCGTAAATTCCCGAGGTTTTTTCATTACCTTCATAAAGCGGAGTATAGACAAAAGGGACTCGCCCTAATAACATCTTTGACAGTTGCTGACGTATCGCACTAATGTGCATACCGACAATCGCTGATATCTCATTATTATCAATAAGTTGATTAGTAATAGATTCAATATTTTCACATGTCTCGATTGAGGCATCGACTATTTGAATATTAACTTTACGACCAACTACTCCGCCAGCTGCGTTAATTTCTTGAACCGCAAGTTCTGCACAGGCAATACAGGAGGGCCCCCAGATCCCCGCACTACCACACAACGGAATATACAGACCTATGGTAAAATCACCACTACTCGAATTTTTACTTGATACCAAATTTTTATTGTCACTCAGGTTCTTAGTATTTTCATCAAGGTCCTTGTCTATCGATTGAAATGGTAACAAATTCATATTATGGTATCCCGATTAAACGTTAATCATTAGACGAAATTTAATTTCCAACTTAGCATATTAGCTAAGAGTATTTCTAGAAATCTCTTAATATCACCTGAATCCGTGATCTCAAAGTGAAGACAGAGCGTGAAATATTGGCTCTATAGTGAAATTGAAAAATTTTAACTGTACCCATAGGTTCAGTAGATGTTTTTCTAACCGCTGTACAATCAATAGTTTGCGCTATATCACGCTGTGAAGTTACTGATTAAGGGAGCATCTAAGATGATTTTTTAATTTTGTAGCTATTCCCTTAGAGCCGATTAATTCATGTCACAAAATGACCAGCAAATAGAAAAACATATCACTTATCTATTAGCCAAAGTCCATAGAAAGCTGCATTTAGATTTAGAGAAAATTTTAAAGCAAGAAGGTGTGCAAGTGGAACAGTGGCGCATACTGGAAATTTTATCAGACCGAGAAGGTCAAATTGCTGGTGAATTGGCTAAACTGGCGCTAATGACCCCTTCAGCCTTAACAAAAATGATTGATAGAATGGTCGCAAATGGCCACGTCCACAGAATATTAGATCATATAGATCAAAGGAAAGTCCATATTCACCTTACCGATTACGGGCAAGAATTACTATTGCGTTTACAGCCCCTGACTGAGCTGCAAAATAATAATATAACTAACCGCTTGGGCCATAAAAAAGTACAGCGGTTAAACATATTGCTCGAGCAACTAATTTCTAATCAATAGCCTGACAACACTTAACAACATCCAGAAAGCGCTGACATCTAAGCCAACAGGCTTGTTTTGCTGTTACGCCAGTGCTCTGTTAGCCGATTAGGTGCTAATACGACTACATCAGCTAAAACGAATAGCAAGATACTGAGCGGATCACTTTATTGTTTTGATTAAATTCAAAACACTCAGCTGTTTCTCCACCTCTAGCGTTTTGATAGTACAATGTTAAGCTATTCACCCCCAACAACAGCTGCTTTAACTTGAAGACTAGTGCTGGATTGTTAGTTAAGCCAATTAGAAAATACTCGCGTAATTTTTCACGGCTATAAATAGTTCCATCAGGATCGGCATATCTGGCGACAATTAACGGGGATGTAAACTCTAACTCTGCTGCGTAATGGGAGATAATTTGCTCAATATCGTGACAATTCCATGCTGCAATCCACTCCTCTGAAAAATTTTTCGCAAATTCAATATCCATATCATCCCTCAATAACTGTGGTCGAGTAATAAAGTTTCATATCAAATATCAAACTGAGTACTATAGTTTCATACTGGATAGTGTAGTCCGTGCTTATAAGTGTCTGTAGATAGCCGAAATCTATAAGATCATCATCGCTAACTAAGGCATCAAACAGGTGATGCACGAAGTGGACGTTTTATTTAGAGCTACTTTGCACAGATTAGCGCAGTCTGCCCTCGCGCAGGAGCCTTGCTCTTTGTCAACGGCAGGAAATGCAGCATTTCGAATGCTGGTTTGTATTTCAATTTGTCACCGAAGGCTTGCTCTGCTGTGCTTAGACGAAGATAGATGCGGGCTATTTTCATAACTTATCTGGCTAAAATGGGTATATAACAAATAAGGATAGGCGTCGCGCAGCCGACGCCTTATCAGGTTGTTGGACAAGCCCGGTGGTGGCCGTACCTTTATATTGTGGATAATGCATTAATATCTAGAAGGGTTT
>ASZJ01000060.1 GCA_000416275.1 Osedax symbiont Rs1 | reverse complement strand
TTGATGTCTCTTGTGGTATTTTATTTTGTATAGACAGCAATTATTTTACCACAAAGAGACATCAACTTGTTTTATATCATATGCTTAGTGTTGCTTTTTGGTTTTATTTGAATCCCGAAACTTGAGTTACAACCTATCCTAGCCATCTTCATTTTATCCACTTAAATCAACCTAGCTGAGCAAAAAGCGACCGCCTGCTGTATAATACGGTTGTTCGAGTTTCGATTGATTCGTCCACATGCGAGCCCAAATCCGACATAAAACTGGCTTAATTTGAGTCGCTTAAATCTTCTGCAATCATCAGAGCATTTCCATCAGGATCGTAGAAAGTAGCAATACTCACCATACCTTCCATTGTCATGGTTTCCCCATCAAACTTTACCGATTGGGCTTCGAGCGAAGCTCTGGCTGACTTAATATCTTTAACACCGAAGACAGGCACACAATTTCCAGGCGAGAGCTCTTCTGTATCACCAAGCCCAATAGTCACGCCGGGAATGTTGGTTTGCAATTCTGTCCAGCCAGCCTCATCAATCGAAACTGTTTCTTTAAAGCCTAAATGAGTTTGGTACCAATTTGATGACTTATTTCGGTCTTTAACAGATAGCGCTAACGTAAGTTCTTGCTTGATATTAATAGTAGGCATGCTATTCTCCAATTGTTTAAATCAAAATATATAGTAACTATACTTTATGGTCAATACTTTATGGTCAATACATAATGCTCAATAGTTTATGGTCAATACATAATGCTCAATAGTGAGTTTTTTTTACTCTGTTCAAAGGCATGGTCGATACAGATTCTGGCTTATATGCATGCCCAAAACGATCCACGCATATCTCCGATAGCGCATCATTTTTCGGCTGGCAGAACATCGATTTCAGGGGCGTTGCGTCATCTTATCGAGATGGGATATTTAGGTAAAAACTCTGGGCATGGGCACCCTCTTCGTCCAGCTTATGTTTTAACGCCAAAGGGAAAAGCAATAGCAGAATGGGCAGCAGAACTTGATGGATTTCTTGAATCCAACCACTGGAAAATTGCGCGTCGATCATGGGCGCTACCTATCATTAGAGCAGTAGCCCCAGCACGCCGGTATGGTGAGCTCAGATCAATACTAAACCCGGTAACTGATCGCGCTCTTTCTGAAACGCTTAAAGCACTTGGTGAAAACCAGTGGGTGAGTAGACGTATTGATGGGGACAGTTCACCACCAAGTGTTACATATCTGCCGCTTGGAATAGGCAAACTAATAGTGCCAATACTCAACGAGAGTCTAAACGTCTAAGCTTGAATTGATGCCGTTAACCCAAGATTATCAAATGATTAGAACTCAACTACAATAACAGTTAACACTGGCCATCACTATTGCAAGTGCTTGGCGAATTTTTAAGAACTATTACCACAAAGATAGCATTGTTCAAGAGCAGCTACTGGTTTGGGCTAGCAGCTGATCACACTTTCTCTAGTGGTTTGTGAGGTTTAGCTGGCAGTAAAATTGCTATCAAATCCTCTGATACTACCTCACCACCCTTTATGACTATCCCCATCACACCCGCCTTTCGAATGATTTTCCCCTGGGCATCTTTATCGAGAACCGCAGCAGTTAAGCCCTTTTGATATTGATCCAATTGAGCGCAGGGGTTTCTGAGCCCAGTTATTTCTATCTGCGCATCTTTGCCTATTTTAAGAATGGTACCGGTTGGCAAATCCAACAACTTTATGCCGACGGTGGTTATATTTTCACCCATACTGGCAGGGCTCACCTTAAAACCCTGTTCTTGAAGCTGGTAAATTAGCTCACTGTGCATGAGGTGGACTTGTCTTAGGTTTACTTGGTTAGGATCCTGCTTAACTCTAGATCGATGCTTTACGGTTACGCCTTTATGAGCATCTCCGTCAACCCCTTCTCCTTTAATTAAAACCTGAATCAGTGACTTCACAGCACCACATAGCACAAGCTATTGATTCTACAGCGCTCATAAAAATCCTTGAATACTAACAGTTGGTTCAGCAAACTGATTTTTCGAAGAATGTTCAGCCTAAATCCAGCCGAATCCCTTCCAGCATTAATTACTTGCTACTCAAGGATCACTGAACAAGCAAACACGCCCCGCAGGTTGACTTTTCAGTAGCTCATTAGCAGACGTGATTAGTCAGTCTCCCACTGTAAACGTCTATCCATACCGCTTATTTTCCAGCTGTGCGTTTTATTCTCGAAGTGCCATCGCCGCCATTTTCATAATACTTATAAAGGACTCTGCACCCGCTATAAATAAACCATTGTGGCAAAACATGGCATCATCAATACTGATCGCTTGTTTAAATGCTTGATCAGATAAACCGGCCCACGCTTTAGGCAAGGATTTTCGATCTTCGAAAGAACCCGGCTGCACCGGGACTGTTTGCAGCATCCACTGACCAGATAGCGAGGGGTACACCATAAATAAGGCCTCTGTCGATAAGGCGTGCACGGTTTTTTTCCACGGCGTATACTTTTCTAGCACGATCACTCTAGGATCTACTGCGTTATCAATGGCTTTAGCGACAATCGACTTTGCACTTATCGCGCCATCTGCAGAGGCTATGAAGCGCGTTAAGATTCGGCCTGCGAAGCTAACCGCCTCATCAAAACAGCTGTCAAAATGACTATCTTCTTGCCAGCTGGGATTAAACATAGAAATAGTCTGGCTCAAGCTAATCCCTTGAGCGACCCCTTCTACATGGCCACAATCGATCGCATCAATAGTCGCGACTAAATCAGCATCAACGGCATTGGCCAACTCTTGATTTCCAGCGCATATTTCTAAGCCATATTTTTGCCAAATCAAGCCAAAGGAGGAATAGGGAATGGTATTTTCGCGCTGACCGGCACCACCGCGCTGATGGTGATCAAAACGACCGGTATCCGGATCGTATTCGCCTCCAACATCAATCACGATATCGGCCTTGGCGATCAAATCTAAGTTGCGGGTGCGTATCAGTTTAAATGAAGGTAAAACACTTTTTAGTGCCGCGACACTAAAAACATCATCCGCATGAAAATTACCATTGTGGGTTGCTACTATTATATCAGTCATTGATTCTGTCTTTAATTAAGAGGTAAAGGAGACCTCTGCATAACGTTGCGAGTGAAGGTAATACAAGGCAAAAATCGGCGAGATAGCGGAGTTTACTGGTGTAAATGAGCATATTGAGCCGGTTTTTAACGCCGTATTATCGAGCGCAGTAGTTATGCAGAGGTCTCATAAGATAGTTTATCTTATCCCGCCCCTATGGCAATAATTTTTTTCGGACGAAAACCATAACTTTATCACCAACATCGAATATCCCTGCACAGCTGACATCTAGTAGCTTGCCCCGACAGTTTTTAGCCTCAAACACTTGATCACACCCTCAGGCAGGCTCAGCTCTTTGGCCATGGGTTATACATATCAGCTAGTAAAAGTCACTTGATAAATGTACACTTATCAAAATTTCTAGTTGCATCTCCTTTATAAAGCGAATGAAAATGCCCAATAAATTTAATCCAGACTGCTGTGATCACGGCGGCAAGCGCAGCGGTTGCGGTCGCAAGCCCGGTGTAAAAACTCAGCCGATACGCCTGCCAGCATGGCTGCTTGAACAATTGAGTGAACAGGGAGATCCCAGAGCGCTGATTATCGACGCCTGCCTTGCCCTACATCCATCGATCAGCCATCCAACTAATAAGCATTCGCCTATTAAGCATCCTCCTATAATTAATGAGGGTTTGGACAGTAATGACTAAATCAAAATTTATAATTCACTATTTGATGTTGAACAAATACTCATATCTGCTGGCGATTGTCTGTATTTTTGTGGTCAATTTCCTGCAGGTAGAAATTCCGCGCTATATCCAGCTTGCCGTTGATTTACTCAATCAGGCAACGCTTGAATCGAAGGCGGCTTTACTGGACAACGTGCAGTGGGTGATTGGGCTGTCGGTGATCATGGTGGTGGTCCGTATTCTGTCGCGAATCTACTCGTTAAATCCTGGGCGAATTACCGAAGCTGCTTTAAAAAATGCTGTTTTTCACCGTTTAAATCGCCTGCCGACCACTTTTCATCGGCGATATGCCTCCGGTAAACTTATCTCCATTATTAATAATGACCTCACTGGCATTCGCCTGTTCTATGGCATTGGTTTTTTGCAATTATTTAATATTTTCTTTGCACTGACACTGACCCCGATTTGGATGTGGAGAATCTCTCCGCAGCTAACTATCTACTGCGTCGTGCCGATCGTCGTTGCCTCGATAATTTTCTGGCTTGGTTTTAGGAAGTTGCGCGCCCTACAAGCCCAGCGCTTGATCTGTCTGCAGGATTTGTCCGAGCAGTTGATGAACTATTTAGCGGGCATCGACTTGATTAAAAATCAACAGATGGATGCATGGGCCACCAGCGAAGTAAATAAAGTTAATCGCCAACTATTTGATTGCACAATGAAAATCGTCAAAATCCAAACCTTCTTTATGCCTATTTTAGATTACGCCAACCACTTCATGAAAGTGCTGATTTTAGGGCTCGGCGGTTACTATCTTTTACAGTCGCAGCTGACGATTGGTGAGATTACCGCGTTTTTGTCCTACTCGGTACTATTGGCGCTGCCACTGATGCACTTAGGGCGAATTGCCACCGTCTATCAAATGGGCATGATCAGTATTGATAGCGTGCAGAGTATTCTCAATAGCGAAATACCCAGCACTGATACGCTGCGCATGGACGACACTGAAAAATCTAGCTTACGAGGATCAACCTTATCGGTGAAAAACCTCAGTTATCGCTACCCAAATGCCGAGCATGAACCGGGTGAACTGGTGCTAAAAAACCTAAACTTCTCGATCAAAGCTGGCGAAAAAGTAGGCGTTTTGGGCAGTATTGGCTCGGGCAAAAGCACCTTAGTCAATTGTTTGAATCATCACTTATCCATTGCCGCGGGACAAATTTTTTGGGGCGACCAAGACATTAGCCAAATATCACGTAAAGACTGGCGCAGCTTTGTGCGCACTATTACCCAAGAGCCTTTTCTGTTTTCTGCGACCCTTGCTGAAAACATTAAATTTGGCGCCCATCAACCGGGCCAAAACACGACTGATCTCGACGTAGAACAAGTGCTGAAACTCAGTCAATTAAGTGCGGATGTGCGACGTTTTAGCGCTGGCGACCAAACGCTCGTCGGTGAAAAGGGCATCATGCTCTCGGGGGGGCAAAAGCAACGTCTGAGTATCGCCCGTGCCCTACTGACACCCTGCGACCTGATCATTATGGACAATGTGTTATCGGCGGTGGATTACGACACTGAGCGATCGATTCTAAAAGGAGTATTCAAGCGCATCCAGGGCCAGAGTTTGCTGGTGGTCTCGCATCGCGTTAGCGCACTGGAATACATGGACAACATTTTAGTATTACAAGCGGGCCGAATCATCGCACGTGGCACTCACGATCAACTGCTGAAGTCGTCCAGCTATTACCGCGAGACCTGGGAGTTACAGCGACATGAGGAGAGTGCCGCATGATTAAAGCTATTGATTTACAATACCTCAAACATTTCTTTCACTATGCAGCGCGCTACAAAAAAACCGCCGTGCTCGGCTTGCTAATGATGCCGATATCAGTGCTGGCCAACTTGTTATTTCCCTGGCTGGTTATACAAGTGATTGATGAACATCTCGCACCCGGTAAGTTCGATGGGCTCATGTTGCTGATTGCTATGATGTTACTGGTATTAATCGTCAACTACACTGCCGATGCCCTCTACACCTACTGCTTACGCATAACGGGGCAGAAGGCTCTTTTTGATATTCGGATCGCCTTATTTGAGCGCATTTTAAAGCTGCCCAGAAGCTACTATGACAAAACCCCCACCGGCGTCACACTGTCGCGATTAACCAGCGATTTAGAAGTGATCGGTGACTCGTTTGTGCTCGGTGTGCTGAGTTTAGTGAAAGACACGATCAATACCCTGGCGGTGCTGACATTTATGTTTTTCATCAATTGGCAACTAGCCTTGTTAGTGTTGCTGGTGTTTCCGCCAGTGCTGATGCTGACCCAGTATGTGCGCAATCGCCTGCGGCAAATGTATACCATCACCCGCTCCTCTCTGGCCAAAAGCACCGGTTTTTTGCAAGAGTGCTTGCTGGGCGTAAAGACCGTGCAACTATATGGCGCCGAGGCAGAAGTAGAAGCTAAGTATCACAACTACACCGAAGATTTCTTGCGTGCCCAATTAAAGACCAACAAATACGATGCCAGCTTGTTTGCAGTGATCACCGGGATCACCTCCATCACCATCGGACTGATTATTTGGTATGGATCCGGTAAAGTGCTGGCCGGTTTCGTCAGCCTTGGGGTATTGATAGCCTTCATCAACACCTTGGAAAAAGTGTTCGTACCGCTGCGCGACTTCACCTCACAAATCGCCTCCATACAGCGCTCTTTTGCCGCCTTCGAGCACATTGAAGAACTGTTTGTAGAAGACCTCGAAGAGCAGGGGCTAACACTGTTACCCGCTGAGTCGCTGTTAGATCAACTGGTTAATTTCAAAACTCTGCAATTCAAAAATGTCCGTTTTCGCTATAACGACGCCGGCCCCTACGTTCTGGATGATGTATCTTTCACCCTCAGCCAAGGTCAACAATTGGCCTTAGTGGGCACTACCGGCTCAGGCAAGTCAACGATCATTCGCCTCATCAATAAAACCTACATGGACTACCAGGGCAGCATTCTTCTGAACGGCATTGAACTATCCAGCATCCCCAAGGATTCAATGTTGCACTTGTTCTCACTGATGCAGCAGGACGTGTTCTTATTTGAACAAGATATTGAGTTTAATATATCTCTAGGCAGCGATAAAATCGCAGCGCAGGCAGTGATCGACGCCGCTGAATACGTGAATGCCCACGACTTTATTTTGGGACTGACCGATCAATACCAATTTGAACTAAAAAATAATGGCAGCAATTTGTCAGCGGGCCAAGCGCAGCTGATCTCCTTTGCACGATCTGTAGCGCAAGGCGGACAAGTAATGATGTTGGATGAAGCCACCAGTTCAGTGGACTCGATTACCGAAAACCTAATTCAGAAAGCGATTGGACGTCTGTTTGAGGAAAAGACCGTGATCGCGATAGCTCACCGCCTGAGTACCATTCGACACTCCGATCAAATCTTGGTGCTCAATCGTGGCAAGATTGTCGAGCGAGGTAACCATCAGGACTTACTGGCAATGGCCGGCGTTTATGCGAGCTTACTGACGGATAAAGATAATATTGAGGACGATGAAGGATTGCTTAAGGCTGATACGGCATAAGACTGCTTAACGTGATAAATCCGATACCCATTGTCATTTACCTAATATTGGCAATGGGGGCCATCGTTTCTAAAGCACGCTTTCAACCTGAACAGCCTAATTTATAACCTTTAATAATGACATTTTGGATTGCTAATCCCGAAATTTTAGCAGAAAACGTGCTGATCACAAGCACCGGCCATATGGCCACCAGCTTAAGACTAGCTGCTCTGAAATTCTTTTAAACGTCACTAAATGCTGCTCTTTGCCCTGCCGTTACCGCCCATCAGTGTAACCTGAATCCTTGACTTCAAAGTGAATACAAAGTGTAAGATATTGGTTTTACAGTGGAATTGAAAAATCTTAGCTGCATCCGTAGGTTCAGCGGATATTTCTCTAATCGCTGTAGAATCAATAGCTTGCGCTATGTGGTGCAGTGAAGTCACTGATTTAGGTATAGCTTAAAAACACACATCATCGTGTATCCCCTTCTACTCAAAAGCAGCTCTCATGGGATCTCACTAAAGCTAATAAGTGTGTTTCGATATTCATTATCAATGATAAATAGATTAAAAATCTATAATAATTACATTACATAATATCAATGAATTAATAATAAGTTAATAAAAAAAATATTGGTAGTGATAGTAAATTGCTATTTTTTATGGCAGGATTATTTTAACTTCTTTTATATCAATTCGTTATTTATGTATTTAAGAATATTTTAGTCTGAACTTCCTTATCTAGAGGTTTTTAAGAGTGAATTTTATTTACCGCAAAAATTCCCCGATAGAAATTTTTTTTCTTGTATTGATACTCTGGTTTGCCGTTAGCACTACTGCTGTTGCTGAAGATGACTTAAGTGACCCGGCACAGGTAATACAAAAGATTAAAAACTTAAACTGGATCACAGAAGAGTATCCGCCGTATAATTACATCGATCCAAAAACCGCTAAAATCACAGGTTTCTCGGTAGAACTTTTACTGAAAATTTTTGCTAAACTTGGGATTTCAAGCCAAGACCTAGACTTGACAATAAACCCTTGGGCGCGCGGCTATCACAAGGTTATAAACATACCAGGAACCGCTTTATTTTCAACGACTTACGCATTGAATCGACTAAAAAAAATGAAATTTATCGGGCCGATAGCACCTCATATCATTGCCGTTATAGCCCCTAAATCTAGCCAGTTATTGATCAGCTCCCCCCTACAATTAAATAGACTTAAAATAGGTGTGGTGAGAGATGATATAGGAGAACAGTTATTAATTAAACAGGGGCTAAAAGCAGAATCCTTGGATAGATTAAACTCTGGTCTAAGCATGGTTAAGAAGCTCGCCTCTGGTAGAATTGATGCCGTGGGCTATTCACACGCTACGACACTGCTTTTATTTAGAACGGCGAATATTAACCCTGATGATTTTGAAATTATCCATATTTTGAAACATTCAGCGATGGGCTATACCTTCCACAACTCAACGGATGTGAAGGTGCTTGAAACGATTAGCAAGGTTTTGGATGAGTTATCGATGGATGGCACTTTAGTCAAACTTCAAACTAAATACGGCCTGCATGAATAAATTTAAAGACGGTATTGGCCTGCGCTTACTGCGCTATGTGTTTGGATGTTATCTAATTGTTACCATACTGGTGACTAGTGCGCAGCTAATATCTGAATACAGCCGCGCGAAAAGTAATATTTTTAGTCAAACCTATGAGCTCGAAGCGTCATTCAAAGACAGCCTGGTTAGTTCTATGTGGTCATTCGACACTCCTCAACTCAAAGTGACACTGGCTGGGGTAACAAAAATTGATATCGTAGCCGGTATCAAAATCATGACCGATAAAAACAAAATGCTAGCCTCAAGTGGAGATGTGGTCAGTGCAGACAGTCAAATTTTATCCAGCACAGATTTGTTAGCAGGGATTAAAAAAATCGAATTGATCCAAGCGGATTCGTCGAAACATCAAACTCTCTTTGAATACAAGTTTCCCTTAAAACACCGCGAGAGCAATAGCGATCCATTAAAGTTAATTGGCTACGGTTATATTTACACCGATGCGAATACTATAATTGATCGCGTTAAATTCAGCTTTATACTCATTATAATCAACTCTCTAATCAAGACTGCTGCACTGTGGTTGTTATTTTTGTATTTTGTTAACCGGTTCATAGCCAAACCATTAGCGGCACTGGCCAATGCTGCCGAGGCTTTAAACCCAGATAAGCTGGAGACACTCTGTAGCTCCAAAGAGCTCGACAATGTAGTCAAAGCCAAGCATAGCGACGAGCTCTATCTACTCGCCACTAACTTTGACCAGATGCGCATCGCTGTTCTTGATAAAATGGCAGTCATTGAATCTCAAAAGTGTCAGCTCGAAGAACGTGTTCTAGCGCGAACAAAATCACTCTCAGAAGCCAACGATGAACTCAGACACTTAGCTTTACATGATGCTTTGACTACTCTGCCCAACCGAACGCTCTTTAAAGATCGCCTTGAGCAGTTTATTAAAGTTGGCCAGCGTAACAACACGCGATTTATTGTGGCGAGCATCGACCTCTCTGATTTCAAGAGTATCAATGATAATTATGGCCACCAAATAGGTGATTTGATACTGGTTGAAGTGGCTAGACGACTCGCTAATGCTTTTCGCAAAACCGATACCGTCGCTCGCATGGGGGGCGATGAATTTTACGCTTTATTGTCCCTAGAGCGTGATGATTATAGTGATGTAGAGAGCTTAGTTCAGAAATTCATCAAGGCACTAGAAAAGCCAATCCACTGCGACTGCGAGAATATTCCGGACATTTTGATCAGTGCAAATATTGGCACCGCTATCTATCCACTACATGGAGAAGACTCAGCAGCATTGATTAAAAATGCCGATATGGCAATGTACCATGCAAAAAAATCTGGCATTCCTCACTTGCTCTACAGTGCTAAAGAAGATCTTAGGTTAAGACGACAATCGCAATTGGCCCAAGATTTAAACATAGCTATACAAAACAATGAATTATTCTTAGTCTACCAACCGATATTACACCTAGCATCTAATCGAATTACTAAGATAGAAGTGTTGGTACGCTGGCAACATCCGACGCTTGGCATAATCTCTCCCGTTGAATTCATCCCCATTTGCGAGCGAACAGGTTCCATTCATCAATTAACCCAATGGGTTTTTCAGCAAGCCTGTACACAATGCAAACCCTATTGTGATGTTGATGAGTCGCTTTCAATATCCATCAACCTATCTGGGCGAGTATTTAGCCAGCCTCAAATTCCCCATATACTGGAAAACATATGTAAGCGCTCGAATATCTCACCTTTTAATATCAATCTTGAGGTTACCGAAACCACAGCGATGGAAAAACCCGAGCAGGCGATCGAAATCATGCATCAACTAACCGGTAAAGGTTTCACCATCTCTATTGACGACTTCGGTACTGGCTATTCATCGCTTTCCTATCTGGTAATGCTACCGGTCAAAGAGCTAAAAATTGATAAAAGTTTCCTACTGAGCTTAGGGGTGAACAGCGAGAAAGTGATAAAGGCGATGATTGATTTGGCACATTCGCTAGATCTAAAAGTGGTGGGTGAAGGTGTAGAAACAAAAGCACTGCTAGATATGTTAGGGGTAATGGGCTGTGATTATGCGCAAGGTTATTACATTGCTATGCCATTATCTGCCGATCAACTCGATAGTTTCCTCTACCCACAAAGCGTGCTCAAAACATAACCAGCATAGCTCCCCGTAATGACTGAGTCACAAAAGAGATGATCGATAGTTTATCTTTGCAGCGCATCCAGCCACGTCATGCCATCCCTTGTTCGCCGTCATTAGGTTTCTGGCTGCGATCAGGGCACAGGATGTGAAGAGGGCAATAATCATCGGCAAAAGCCCCCCTGACCCCGCTCACTCGCTTTCACATCAGCCCAAGTCACGGATTCAGGTTATTGTCAAACAGCGTCGCGAATCTGTTAATTTCAATCAACTCGATATTATTTTTTCTAGCATAATCTCGGGCCGTGGCTGATATATCACCCAGCGCGACGTACAAATACCCCACCGCATCAGCTTTTTCGCCAACCGCGACTAATAATTTCAAAGGCTCTATTCCGGTATTAGCCGCTTTAAGTCGTTTACAACACAACAACAGCTTTCGATTGCCACGGCTCAGTGCCAAATCAGCGCCATTCGCTTTAAAGCTAGTCGCCTCATAGCCACTTTTTATATAGTTCGCGGCTATTTTTTCGGCGATGACCTCAGCCGGCATTTTTTGCACTTGTGCAGTGATTTCCAACAGGCGTTTTTCTGAAGGCTGCTGGAATTGCCTATAGGCTGCGTATCCACCTATCCCAAAGAATGGCAACGCACCGGTAATACTAAGAATAACGTACTGCGCATCGGTAATCAGCAAACTGGCCACTAGAATAAACAGCGCGACTAAAATGCTATACCACCACGAGGAGCTTAATAACAATGCGAACAACGAACCTTTAGCCATCTTTAACGCCATGATTAAATTACCTTTGATATACCGCAGCCCATATAACGGAACTGCCGGTTGAGAGAGTTAACGAGTGCTCATCCAGCAACGGGGGGCGACGCGCGAGAGACTCAATGGCTCTGGATACACGATACAAGATACAAGATAACGACATCAAGTAGTGAGCAGATCGAGCTAGTGAGGCCTGCAGTAGACATCTGTTGCTGGTTGGGAACTAATTAGAAAACAGTATGTTACTTACTAAACAGCTAGCGGCATAGCGTACAGCGGCACTTAATCGGTTGTATTTGATGAATTTCGACATGACAGGTATCAGTATTGAGAAAGATAGCTTGTCGCAATTTTCGGTACAAGCTCTAAGCTCTAAGCTCTAAGCTACTAGCTTTAAGCTTTAAACTCCGTTTCATGGGCAGTTTCGCTGCAGCGAGTTCATTTCTTTTTACGAAAAGCTTCCGCGTCCTGCTCACGCCCCTTACCTACATCCATGTAGGCAAAAAAGAAACCGAACCAAAGAGGCTCTTTGCCATTGCCGACAGGGATGTCGGTACTTAGAATTTGTCGGGAACAAAAAACTGACCGTACATCCTGTACATAAAAATTTCGCCCCATATTGTCGAAAGCCCCCTACGCGATTGACTAAATTGACGGCCGCTCAGAATCGCCATTTCGGTAACTGCTCCATGCGTTACTCTACCTCCTATATCCATATAGTCGCAGGCTCAACTGTGCTTTTCGCGACTTCCTGTCGCTCCACTTCATCAATTTAGTCAATCGCTCCGGCGACAATACCAAAGGGGGGGGGGGTTGGTGGCTTCGTAGCTGGGTTTTTAATGGGCTGGATTCTTTATTTACAGCAATCATAAACACTGATACTTTCAGCTGGTTTATTAGTTATATGGCAGTGAGAAAAAGTGGCTGTTCCATGTTTTATATAATAAATCTAAGATCTAGACCAAAAACCATTTCTCGGGCAGCTTCGCTCAAGAGGCGCTGAAAATGGTGTAATGGTAAATTTTTTAGCTTTTAGCTTTTAGCTTTTAACTTTTAACTTCTAGCTTCTAGCTTCTAGCTTCTAGCTTCTAGCTCTAAGCTAGGTTCTATTGTCGCTATAGCATGAAATAATTTTGCTGTATTGTCTTAAACCTGAATCAGTGACTTCACTGCACCACATAGCGCAAGCTCTTGATTCTACAGCGGTTAGAAAAATGCCCGCTGAACCTCCGGGTGCAGCTAAGATTTTTCAATTCCACTGTAAAACCAATATCTTACACTCTGTATTCACTTTGAAGTCACGGATTCAGGTTAAAAAAAGAAAATCTGATTCAGACCACTAAAATCAGTAACAATCACCTAGCTAATTTAACACCGCTTCCTCAAGCACTATTTGATGCTGTTGCTTGGTATTATTGCAGCTGGGGGTATCTTTACCTCGATAATTACGACAGCCCCAAAACTCACCTCTAGTGCCTTTACGCAGCACCATTTCGGCACCACATATATCACACAGCGGGATAACATTTTCGCAGCTCTCGCCCAAACAGATTTTAAAGCCACTGCGCTGCTCACGTGTCATTGGCGATTCACAGTGGCTACAGCCTTTTTCAGCATGCTTACATCTTGGATAATTAGAGCAGCCGTAGAAACGGCCATGCTGGCTTAACCTCTCCACTAATGCACCGCTATTGCAGCGCATACATTTAATATCACTCATTAAACGCTGCACAACAGACAGATCGAACTCATCGAGTTCAACGTCATAGCTATTCTCTAGCAACTCAGTGACGAACTCACTACAACCACTGTGATCAGCTATCAGATAAACCCGCTGACGCGCTCTAGTGAGTGCCACATAAAATAGACGGCGCTCTTCTGCAAAGGGATAAATTTCCACCTCCGGCAGTAGCGCATCCAGCAAAGGCGGGGTCGCTTTTACTGATGGGAAACCATGCTTACCCTTGGTCATGCCCATTAATACCACGTAGTCCGCTTCTTTACCTTTAGCGGCGTGAATCGAGAGACTTTTAATCTGCAAATGAGCAAACATAGCATTTAATTGTCGCTGCTCTTGCTGATCAGGCAAGTGAAACCAAAACCGCGCTAGTAGATACACAGTGGCATTTACCGGTACCCGCTCAGCGATGGCCTGTAGCGCCTGCACTAAAGGCCCTGTTTCTATATTGGCATCAGGCTTGGCACGCAGTATAGATACCGCTGGCTGTGTAACTTTAATCTGTGAAGTAATGGTTTTAGCTAACTGCACAGGATTTTTAGTCACAAACTCACTGGCAATATCGCCAATGCTATTATTAAACCTAAAGGTTTGATCTAAAACACAAGTGGTTGATGATCCAAAATAATTAGCAAAGCCGGTCGTCAGCCCCACATTGGCACCACTGAACCGATAGATGGCCTGCCAATCATCGCCGACACAAAACAGCGATGAGTGAGTATTACTATCACGCAGTGCCCGCACTAACCTGGCCCTAGGCTCTGAAATATCCTGGAACTCATCCACCATAATATAGCGCCACGGCGAGCTAAACTTGCCTTGCTCAATATAGGCCAGTGCCTTGGCGATCATATCTTCAAAATCAATATAATCGTTTTCAACTAACAACTGCTGATACTGCGCTAACACTGGTTCCAGTAATTCAAAGGCTTTATTCGTCTGCTTCGCATCCGCCGAATTAGCGATCACCTTTTCTAGCCCCTGCTCATCTAAACAAGCAGATTTATACAGTCCGATTAATTGCGAGAACAATTTAGCGAGCTCTGTCACCCGCCCTAATTCATTCAAAGTGGCTAACATCGCTTCATCGGGCAGCGGCAGCGTTTTCACCTCGAGCGACCCTAGCTGCTTTTCCAACAGCGTTAATAACTGCCCATCGCGATGTTGATAGTAAAACAATTCAAGCAACGTCGTCTCATATTGTTGATGAATACTACGCTTCCATTCCATCGCTGCCTGGTATTCTTCGCTGTTAATATAAGGCGCAGTATTACCTTGTTCATCAATGCCATAATATTCAATGTAAATGCCATATTCCGGCAGATAGAAATCCGGCTCATATTGCCTAAAATCCAAACTGCTGACTTTATGCTGATAACGCGCTTCATATTGATACTCAATGCCCATGCCAAAGAGCCAATTGGCGATATACAACTCACCAAAGCTCTTCACTAAATCCCCCTTGAGAGAGCGAATATCATTGGCACTCAAATAATCTAAATAATCCCCCATCGAATCAAATTCATAATCATGTTTCTCGACATAATAATATTTACTGAAATACTCAAGAATCCGCTGCCGATAATCCGCTTCTAACAACAACGACTCAAGCGTATTGTGCACCCACTTCTCTTTAGCTTTCCCATCATTCACCCACGGCGACAAACTGGGCTTAACCCCCTCCACATCGCCGATCACTTTCATGCCTAAACTATGAAAGGTACTTGCTTTGATCTGATCATTATCGAGTTTTTGTTTAATCCGCTGATCCATTTCAGCGGCGGCATTTTTACCGTAGGCCAATAACAAAATATCGCCGGCAGTTGCTTGATTACTCGCTAAAAGATAGCCAGTTCGACCCACCATCACACTGGTTTTACCGGTACCCGCCCCCGCCAATAAAAGATTATTATCATCGTCGATAACACAAGCTTCACGCTGCTTTTGGGTTAACGGATTAGCTTCAACCCTATCGAAAAAATCTGCAAAGTGATTAAGCTGCTCAGTCACATAAACCGCTTGGATATCCCTAATAGATTCAGCCTGCCACTGAGAAATCGCGATCAACTTATTTAGCCGCTCACGCACCTGCGCACTTAATTCAACCGTTTCAGCCCAAGGCATCCAGCGCGCGCACAGTTTTATAGCAGACTGCTTAATTGAATATTGAGAAGACCAGCGTAAATAGCGACGCTGTAGAAAATCTTCGATTTTTTCAAGCAGTACCAGCAGCTCATCTTGATTAGCATCTACCCAGTGCATGGCTGTACTTGCTGCAAACTCTTGTTTAGCTGAATAAATGAGATAGCTGTGCTTATATTCTTCACCTGCGACGGCAAAGGTAACAGTGCTGCCTAACCAACCCAGGCTAAAAACCGGTGGATTATTTAATTGCGACCAAGGAAAAACTTCAGCATTGCCCCCTTTTTCTAACTGCATACCTGCAGCGGTAACGGTTAGCGTTGTCGCGCTTTTTACCAACAAACCACATAATTGACCAAACCAACTATTCTTAACTATATGCATCTTTAACCTTATCTAAAACTATGTGACGTACTTTTACCGAACAGCCCCATATAACATCAAGCCACCAGTGGTTTGAAACAAGACCGGCTATTAGCGACTTTCATTGGTGCAAAGTACCGGCGAGTATGCAGTTTTAGAGACATAATACAAGGTTGGCGTCAGAAATTTGAGAATGAACAACGCTCAGGGTTATTTGTAGCTGGTTAATTGCTTGTTAGATGCCACTACGCTACCCTGTACAGATTACCGTACAACAACGTTTTGGAGAATAACATGAATGCAATAAGTTATACCTCAGCGAGAGCCAACTTAGCAAAAACGATGGCGAATGTTTGTAACGATCACGCCCCCATCATTATTACCCGTAAAAGCGAAGATCCGGTGGTGATGATGTCCTTAGAAGACTACAACGCAATGCAGGAAACGACATATTTACTCAGATCACCCGCAAATGCCCTATCGCTTTTAGAGTCTATTGCCGAACTTGAAGCGGGCAAAGGTACTCAAAGAGAACTTCTTGAATGAAGCTAACCTTCTCAACTAAAGCTTGGGACGAATACCTGTATTGGCAGATAACCGACAAAAAAATCCTAAAACGTATTAATTTGCTGATCAAAGATATTCAAAGGACTCCCAATGAAGGCATTGGAAAACCAGAACCTTTAAAACATGGATTGTCAGGATATTGGTCGCGGCGCATCAATGACGAACATCGAATTGTTTACAAACAGCAAGACAACTCAATTCTAATAGCTCAACTTCGATACCATTACGGCAGCTAACCGCTAAATTGTCGATCGTTCAGGTTCGCTTTTCGCAACGTTGCATGGAGCATAAAAGCTAAGTGTCGCTCTACTAATCAATTTAGCCAAAGGCGGCGGTAATAGGGGTTTGGTGGCTTCGTAGCTAGATTTTATTGTGGTAATAGTATGAAATGATTTTTATGGGTTGATCAATAAGCAAAAGAAAAGCCCCAGTCCCTAAACACTAGTAATTGCAGCTGATTTATTAGTAATATGGTCGTAAAAAAAGAGACTGTCCGATATTATTTGATAAGCTTAAATATGTAACCTGAATCCGTGACTTCAAAGTGAATACAGAGTGTAAGATATTGGTTCTACAGTGGAATTGAAAAATCTTAGCTGCACCCATAGGTTCAGCG
>ASZJ01000059.1 GCA_000416275.1 Osedax symbiont Rs1 | reverse complement strand
AGTATTATGCATTTTCGGACTCCCAATATTTTTGTGTCGTAACTTGAATATTACTCCACATGTTCGGTGTGGGGGAGTCCCATTATCTGATTTAGGTGTAAGACCATTAAACAACAAGTTTAATCGCCAGGAGGCGCAAGTGAAGGACAAGGAAAAAATCGCCGTATTTATCGATGCAGATAATGCGCCTGCCAAAAAAGTTGATAAAGTGCTTTCTGAATTAGCTAAATATGGTGTCGTTAATATTAGAAGAGCCTATGGTAATTGGAAAAATCAAAACTTAAAACCATGGGAAGATGTCCTTCACGAATATGCTATTCAACCGATCCAGCAATTTGACTTAATCAAAGGAAAAAATGCAACAGACATGGCATTGGTCATTGATGTCATGGATATTCTTTATACTAAAAAGGTAGATATTATTTGCCTCGTTTCTTCTGATTGTGATTTTACTCCCTTAGTCACTAGAGCACTCGCTGATGGCAAAGTCGTTATTGGCTTTGGGGAGCGCAAAGCCCCCTTACCCTTTGTTAATAGCTGCTCTCGATTCTTATATTTAGATGATAAAGAAAAACAAGAATTGCCCGTTCAGAAAGAAAATTTTGACCTCAAAAGCGACACTAAATTGATTAATCTTTTACGTCAGGCAATAGAAGCAGTAGAAGAAGACGATGGCTGGGCCATGTTAGGGCCTATTGGAGCACATATATCAAACCATTCATCATTTGATCAGCAGAATCATGGTTTCAAAAAGCTTAGTGACTTGTTCTCATCAATCGATTTATTTGAAATGAAAAAGACCAACGGCAGTGTTCTTTGGGTTAGAGATATTAGAAGGGCTAAACAAGTAAAAAAAACAGCCTAGCGATGCACTGCTAGTGCTGTTTAATCTTAACCTTCCTTATTTACAAGATGTAGGCAAAGCTTCCGCGTCCTGCTCACGCCCCTTACCTACATCCATGTAGGCAAAGCTTCCGTGGGCTATAGACAAAAAACAACACTGCCATTTCCACTGTTTTGCAGCATGACATCAAACAACAAATTTGCTATCATATTAGCAATTAAGCACAATAATTAACATTATTAGCTACCATAGTAGCAGTTAATCTTCCAAGGCATGGCTATGTTATCACTACTCACTCCTTTTGACATACAGTTAGAATTCAGCATGTTTTGTAAAAAAACGCGTAAAAAAAAAGGTTACAGTACCAAAGCGTTATCTGACAAAACAGGTGTACCTGACAGCACTATCCGTAAATTTGAAAAAACCGGTGATATCTCTTTTCGTCAGTTCTTAATGCTCTACGCAGAAATAGCCAAACTCACTGAACTTCAAAAACTCACCCAGCAGCCCGATACACCAAAAAACTTAGACGAGGTACTAAACCTAAAACCAGCAGTTAACCGCTATAGATGAAGTTCAAATATCTGGATTTTATATCGACTAATACCCGATCAATATCGCTGTAACTGAGTTACGAATTTTGTAAAGGGAACAACCATTTACGATACCCTTGCCTTGCTACAACGCAATTTTCCGGCATCTATAAAGGTGTCTAACTACTGATTTTAGGTTAACAAATGCTGGATCATAAACTTGTTGTTAAAAGAAAACTCGCTAGTGGCAATACCGTTAAAGTAGGTGAACTCGCAGAAAATAAAAATGGCATATACTTTCAATACAATCAGCAATACTTAGCCCAATATGGAAATATTTCTCCCTTTGCTCTAGAGGAGTCCGCACAAGCCCAGCTCGGCCCACAAGCACCGCATCAAAGACTTCAGGGGGTGTTTGCGGATAGCCTTCCCGACGGCTGGGGACTTTATCTAATGGATAAAATCTTCAGAATAAACGACATAAATCCAGGCACTGTTACCCAACTTGAGCGTCTTGCATTCATTGGTGATAATTGCTTAGGCGCATTATATTATGAACCCTGCACAGCCCTTTCCACAGCCCCCTCACTAAACCACTCTATTCAAGAGTTGGGCGTGCAGGCAGTAGCCGAATTTGAAGGTACAGAGAGCCAATTGATTGAAAGTTTAATGAATACAGCGGGATCGGGAGGCGCGAGACCAAAGCTAAATGCCACTCTTTTAGCCGACGGTACGTATAGCGCCAACAGAGACATAAGCGGAACGCCGAGCATTATTAAGCTCACCTCAGAAAAATTCGACCTCGCCCACCAAGAGAGCTTAGTTGAGTACTGTTGTATGACACTGGCTAATCAATGCAACATAGATACGGCTAACTTTGATTTATTCAAAATAGCAGAGAATAGATTCTGCTTAAGGCAAGATAGATTTGATTGTGTTGGCGATAATGGCCGCCTGCATATGATTTCGGCAAGCGGCCTACTCGATGCATCCTATCGAGAGCCTTCTCTGGACTATATAGACCTCATCAAAGCCACTCGTATGATGTGCGGTGTTAATGATGCAAAAAAATTGATTAGCAGAGCGCTTTTCAACTTCTTGATTTGCAATCAAGATGATCATGCCAAAAACTTCGCCTTCCTATGTGACGACCATAACAACTGGCGCTTATCCCCTTTTTACGATGTGCTTTACTCACCTTCTCCCTATAGAGAACATATGACCTCATTTGCCGGAGAAAGCGAAGCACCCAGTAAAAAATCACTTCAGTTAATGGCTAAACAAGCCGGCATTAAGCCAAATGACATCAAAGCCATTGCTCAAAATCTGATGGATAATATGCAAAATTTCAATCAAATTTTAAAAAATACTGGCGTATCTTCCAGCAGTAGCAAAACCATCATTAAAACAGTAGAGCAAAAATTAATGCTGTTAAATAAAGTAATATAAGGCCGGATTCGATAATGCACTTGACTAATTAGTTCCCATCCTGAAACAGTGAGCTACTGCGACAGCCCCACTAATCCAATCTAATCACCACTAGATATAGTTATTTGGAACAACCTAACGCCCATATCTAGTGTCGCTCATCTTGAACCATTGGATCAGCCTCGCTACGCGCCTGTTTCAGGATGAAAACTAATTAGCCAGCCGCTCAGAATCGCCATTTCGGTAACTGCTTCCTCGATAACGGCTGCTGCGTAACTCTACCTCCTATATCCATATAATCGCAGGCTCAACGGTGCTTTTCGCGAGGTTGCCGACAAGGATGTCGGTACTTAGACTTTGCCGGGAGCAAAAAGTCTGCCTGTCGCTCCACTTCGTCAATTTAGTCAATCGCTCCGGCGACAATATCAAAGGGGGTTTGGTGGCTTCGTAGCTAGATCTTACGTACAGCGATACCTTTAAATACAATAATCATTAGTTCCAGAAATACCTACTGGATTATCCGCATATAGCAGTGATAAAAATAGGCTGTCTTATATTTTAAAGAATCAATCTAGGATCTAGACAAAAAAACCATTGTAGGTGCGGTTTCGCTGCAGCGAGTTCATTTCTTTTTACGAAAAAAAGAAACCGAACCAAAGAAAATTTCGCCCCATATTGTCGAAAGACTCCTACGCGATTAACTAATTTGACGGCCGCTCAGAATCGCCATCCATGGCTCAACTGTGCTTTTCGCGACGTCCTGTCGCTCCACTTCRTCAATTTAGTCAATCGCTSCGGCGACAATATCAAAGGGGGTTTGGTGGCTTCGTAGCAAGATTTTTAATGGGCTGAATTCTTTGTCTACAACAATCATAAACACTAGTAGTTTCAGCTGATTTATTAGTGACATGGCAGTGAGAAAAAGTGACTGTTCCATATTTTGTAGCCCCATATTTTTTCTTCTAAATTAGATAAATGTGTCCCTCTGTCTTTTCTTTAAATGATCGGCTATAGGGCTATAATTTATGTTAGTTAACGTTCCACCTCAACAGGTAGTCAATCTGTGCGGTGACAAAACTAGAACCCTGGTCTACAGCTAGTTACCTAATTAGCCATAATTTGTAGACACATAAAATTGCACAAGAAACTCAACAGGTATACTATAGATTACATTAATCGACTGATTTAGTAGACCTATGACTAAAAAAGAACACTTATTATCCATATTTTCAAGCGCTACTAAAGCAGGCGGTGGTATCCATACTACTGCTGAATTGGCCTATATGCTCAATGAGAAAAACACCGCTGTATTTACTAAATTTTTATTTAACTGTGTAAAATCTGGTATTATTCGTAGAGTTGCTACAGGGATTTACGAAAGTGTTCTCACCCCCCCTGAACCCACTACTGCCATTTATAAAATAGCTAAAAAAATCCGTGCTGGCGTACTTAATTACATAAGCCTAGAAAGCCAACTAAGTCACACAGGCGATATTTCTCAAATACTCTGGGATAGGCTAACCATTATGACAAAAGGCCGAAATGGCACGTTTTCAACCCCCTACGGCATAATTGAATTCACACATACTAAAAAGCCACTGCTGAAAATTGCACCAAACCTCTATCTCGATGAAAATATAAATATGTATCGCGCAAACAGATTACAAGCAATCACAGATCTTAAAAATTGCAATAGAAACAAACATATGATGGAGAACTAGGATGCTAAATAAATACATACGAGATATCCTTGCCGCTAATCCCGAGTATGCCGCGCTCACACCTGTCATAGAAAAAGAGATTCTCCATCACGACATAATGGATGTCATGGTAAAACAAGGCGCTATGCAATCTCTAGCATTCATCGGTGGCACTTCGCTACGCATGTGCTTCAACAGTTCTAGACTTTCAGAGGATTTGGATTTCAATGGCGGCCATAATTTTCAACCTTCTGATTTCAATGGCTTAGAAATTGATATCCAAGAATACCTGCAAAAAAAATATGAAACTCAAGTGTGGGTGAACAAACCTCAGGCGGATCAGCAAGGAAATACATCGTCATGGAATATCAGCATAGAAAAAGCAGCCAATAGGCCCGACCTACCACGCCAAAAAATGCATATCGACGTTTGTGCAATCCCCTCATTTGACACTCAAAATAGACCGTTAATAAATCACTATAACATCGTAGTCCCGACTGAAGGCCTATTAGTCCCCGTGCAATCGCTAGAAGAAACTCTGGCAGATAAATTTATTGCCTTAGCATATAGAGCAAGACGTATTAAACCTCGTGACATCTGGGATATCGTTTGGATAAAACAAAGAGGCATTGATGTTGCAACAGCGCTGATTGACCAGAAATTAGAGGCAAGAAAAAAAACAAAAGCAGACTTTATCCAAGCGCTTAACGTTCAAGTCGATAAGCTAATAGAAGATAAAATTGTCCACCAAGACTTTAACATGGAAATGAGTCGCTTCATTCCAAGCCAAATTAAAGCCAGAACGCTAGATAACCCAGATTATTGGCCTTACCTGCAAAATGAAATAAAGAGCATGTCAGAGCTCATTATCAATGAAAAAGCGCGAAAAAATCAATTTTATATGGGAATTTGAAGCTTGGTATTGCTAGAAGCATCTAGCCCGAATATTGCACCCAAAAGATTGCGTCCTAGCTTGCTCCTTGTTTTTACTGACTTTTCTTTCTAAATCAACCGGACGCACCAGTACGGCGCTCAATCGAAAAAAAGCCTGTAAAAACAACTAGCGGCGCTATCATCAAGGCATTGCATGCAATATCCGGGCTAGTCTTGCTGTCGGTATGTTCATCAATTGGACCAATGTGGCTAGCGGGCTGGTGGTTTCATAGCAGGTCATCATGTATAGCGATACTTTTATCTTAGATATTTTCTAGTCATATCAACTAGATTATCTGCAAACTTCAGTAATATAAAGAGCCGGTCTCATATTGTTATTTTTTTGTATTCACTTAATTATTACATTTTAAAATCAAGTGATTACGTGGGCGGTTTCGCTGCAGCGAGTTCATTTCTTTTTACGAAAAGCTTCCGCGTCCTGCTCACGCCCCTTACCTACATCCATGTAGGCAAAAAAGAAACCGAACCAAAGAGGCTCTTTGCCATTGCCGACAGGGATGTCGGTACTTAGAATTTGTCGGGAACAAAATTCTGCCGTGGCACCGCGTTATACCGTACATCCTGTACATAAATCGCCTGTCGCTCCACTTCGTCAATTTAGTCAATCGCTCCGGCGACAATATCAAAGGGGGTTTGGTGGCTTCGTAGCTAGGTTTTAATGAGCTGGATTATTTATCTACAACAATCAAAAACACTAGTAATTTTTGCTGATTTATTAGTAGCTTGCAGTGATATAAAACCACACTTTGGTTATTACTCAACAAAAATTGCGCCCTGTATCGATACAAGTTACAACTCATGCATGATAGAATCTTTTAAAGATAAATGGCTAGCTGATTATTATTGGCAAGGTACTAAGCATCGGCTAATACCGTCAACGCTAGAACGCAGCTTGCAGCGCAAGCTTGATCTCATCCATGTTGCCAGCGCCGAGTGCGACCTTAGATCCCCACCGGGTAACAGGTTTGAGCATTTATCCGGAAAACCTTCAGATTGGCGCTCTATTCGTATCAACAAACAATATAGAATAATTTTCCAGTGGGATAGCGGTAAAGCTACAGAGCTATATCTTGATCCACACAAGTACTAACGAGGTAACTATGACTTCTACTCTGCGCTTACCCGCACATCAACCCACCAGTATTGGTGAAATGCTGACTCTAGAGTTTCTGGAGCCTTTGAATATTACTCAAGGAAAGCTAGCAGCTGCGATGGGAGTTGGGCGTAAAACAGTCAATGAGCTATGCAACAACAAGCGCGCTATCACCGTAGAAACCGCCTTGATACTCGCTAAAGTGCTTAGTACTACTCCTGAGTTTTGGATT
>ASZJ01000058.1 GCA_000416275.1 Osedax symbiont Rs1 | reverse complement strand
ATCAAAGGGGGTTTGGTGGCTCCGTAGCAAGATTTTACGTGCAGCCATATTTTTAACTGCATAATCATTAGTCACAGAAATATCTACTGGATTATCCGCATATAGCAGTGACAAAAATAGCCCGTCCCATATTTTCTCTTATAACAGCGCCACTAATTGTTTTTACAGGTTTTTTTCGATTGAGCACCGTACTGGTGCGTCCGGTCGATTGAGAAAGAAACGTCTGTAAAATCAAGAAACAAGCTAGTGCATGATATCTGTGTGCAATATTCGGGTTAGCACTAGCGCTTTCAATATTTTCATCTGTGCTGCGGTTAAATTATCTTGTCGACTTTTAGGGTATGCGAGCAACATTTAAATTTGTAGTCTTCAGTTATCCAATGAGATAACCGCCTAGCTACTGCACTCAATAGTACGGCATCAAAACCCGACTCAATATGCTTATTTACACCCGGCGAAAATCGATAACAACGAGATTGATATGCTCTGTATGCCTGAGGCGCTTAGGACTCAATAGCATGTTCCTCAGTAAATATATCAGTCTCTTTGAAAACAATATTCATGAGCAACCAAGCTAATACAATGTATTAGATGCTACCATATTGTATTAGTAGCTAACCAGTTATTCCAATCTATAATTTTTCTCCTCACTAACAAAAACTGCACCCTGTATCGATACAGGTTACAATTTATGCATGATCGAATCTTTTAAAGATAAATGGCTGGCTGATTACTATTGGCAAGGCACTAAGCATCGGCTAATAACGTCAACGCTAGAAAGTAGCTTGCAGCGCAAGCTCGATCTCATCCATGTTGCCAGCGCCGAGTGCGACCTTAGATCCCCACCGGGTAACAGGTTTGAGCATTTATCCGGAAAACTTTCAAATTGGTGCTCTATTCGTGTCAACAAACAACATCGATTAATTTTTAAGTGGAATAGCGGTAAAGCAACAGACCTATATCTTGATCCACACAAGTATTAACGAGGTAATTTATGACTTCTACTCTGCGCTTACCCGCACATCAACCCACCAGTATTGGTGAAATGCTGACACTAGAGTTTCTGGAACCTTTGAATATTACTCAAGGAAAGCTAGCAGCTGCGATGGGAGTTGGACGTAAAACAGTCGATGAGCTATGCAACAACAAGCGCGCTATCACCGTAGAAACCGCCTTGATACTCGCTAAAGTGCTTAGCACTACTCCTGAGTTTTGGATTAATTTACAAACCCTAAATAATCTTTGGCATACGCAGCATAATGAAGTSTTACAGCAGAAGATTGAGAAGGCTACGGTGTTGATTGCGGCTTAAGGGATCACCTATCCAGACACAGCGGATCTTTGCCATTGCTTGCGGAGCATAAAGCCTATTTTTCAGTACGCTTCAATGAGAATGTAACGTTGTTATAAAACTTTACCGAACTTTTATGTATTAAACATCAAAAGATTGCAGGTGCAGTTTCGCTGCAGCGAGTTCATTTCTTTTTACGAAAAAAAGAAACCGAACCAAAGAAAAGTTCGCCCCATATTGTCAAAAGACTCCTACGCGATTGACTAAATTGACGGACGCTCAGAATCGCCATCCATGGCTCAACTGTGCTTTTCGCGACGTCCTGTCGCTTCACTTCATCAATTTAGTCAATCGCTCCGGCGACAATATCAAAGGGGGTTTGGTGGCTTCGTAGCAAGTCAACGTGTACAACGATGCTTTTATCAACAGTAATAATAAATACTAGAGATTCCAGCTGGATTATTCGTAAACTGCAGTGATAAAAAGAGCCTACCCTATATTTTCAATTTGTTATATGTTCTTTAAATATAATTTTCGGAAGCCGGTGTAACGTCACTAAATCGCCAACAAATACTTCAACAAACCGATAAGTTCCTCTTTTATTTGAAATAAGAACATAAAAATTAATATTAATTATATCGAATAGAAATTTGATTATCCGTATTAACCCCAGCCAAATAACAAAACTAAAAGTCGATATGATAAAAAAAGATACAATAATTTTTTGATATGACAGGTCTGTATATATAGGTAATAGTTCTGATATATCCCAGGGCAAACGCATGAACGTTTATTGATCAATTTCAATAGTGCTTTATGATGATAATATGATCTAATTTTCGTTTATGTATGTCAAAATAAAATTTCTGACATACAGTGTGGCTAAATTTTATACAGAAGTTGAATTTAATCTACTTAATCACATGTGATTTGCTGTACAAAATATGTTCATGCGTTTGCCCTGTGATATATCCTCTATACCTTTTAATGTAAGTAATGATATAAGTGAAAATAGAAATATTAAATATGATGTTATTCGTGTTTTTGATTCTGAAGAATAGATACTCTTAAAAAGAAATTTTAACCAGTTTTCAGATTCACCGGCATAAATCTTATGTAAGTTTTGAATATCACGTATCTCCTTTACAAATTCAAGATATTCACCCTCAGACTTATTTATTTTTGCTAAGATCCAATTTCTCTTGGCCAGCACTAATTGCATTTCTTTTCTATAATGTTGATATTCGATAGTTAATAGTTTATCTCTAGTATCCTTTAACTTATAAAAAGAGAATATAAATAACCCCTCGAATACCACCATATATAACATATTAAAAAAGAAGAGCATTGGTTCCTCATTAAATTTTCCTAAATCAGGTAATCCAATCCATACAAAATAAATAAAACCACCACCCGTTAAAGAAGAAGACATCATCCATGGCCACACATCAAAAAACTTACCTTTATAGCTATAAAAAACAGTATAGTAACTAAAGGCTATTTCATAAATTTGATTCATAAATCGAAGTCCCTACCCTGAATGCTCACATTTTTTTAAAGCTGGCAATTGGTTCAAGAAATTCTCTCCCCTAATTTTTTAAATCCTAATCATTCACTTAAAATTAATTATTACCCACCAACAAACTCTAATTTCAAATAGTCCGACAGCGCGTAATCCAACGTTGTCAGCACACTCATCGGTTTTTCACCTTCATGAGATACATAATTCACCGTGCCGCAGTAATAAAAGGGTGCGCCCTTTTTAGCTTCTAACTTATTTTTACGCACAAACAATTGCAGCTTGCTGCCATTCGTCTGATGGTTAATTAATCTTTGGCCCCTGCTACCCAAGGGCGCCGTCATGTTTTGGCTTTGCCAGTGGAAGGTTTCAGCATCTTCAAAATAATCATGGTATTGATGATCGGCAATTTTGCCCTGTTTGTTTAACGTGACTAACAAAAATTGATCCGCATGGTTTTTAGGGCATACATGCCCAGCTTCCCAAGATCCTCTATTAAACTCTAAGCCAAATAAGCCCGGTATCTCGGCACGCATGAACGAGCGATGTAGATGCAAGTCCATGGGATCGATGACATCTTTCAATCGTGCCAAGGTGAGCATATCTTCTGTGGCTAGCATTGTCTCGAAGTCACTATTTTGCGCCACTAGTTCGTACTGCCCTTGGCCTATTTTATTAACCGAGCGCAATAGGTATTGATCATCGCCGCTGGTATCTTGGCGCTCTATTACAACTATTTGATTACTAATGCTGCCGGCACTATTAGATGTAATCTGTTCAAGTAATAGATAATCGCCATCACATATAGGTCGCCTACCACCATCCATTGAATCACCGATTGCACGAGCTATAAAATGTTTCGCTGGATCTAAGATGCCGTATTTTTCTGGCAGGGAAATTTGTTGGATTTCGTCGCTGTCGTGGGTGCTGGTTTTAAAGTGACCACAGGCAATTTTTAAATCACTAAAATAAGGGATCGAGTTAGCGGCTGCCGGTAATTGATTCGCTATGCTTAGCTCGATATCACTGACTTTATTGGAGAGGCGCTGTTCGTATTGAGAGAACCGATAGTTAACCAGCTCCTGCAACAGCACATTGAAATCATCTAGTTGATCGGCACTGATACTAGCGGAGTATTTAAGCTTGCCATCCTCTATTGAGAAATAGGCTTTAGCAGATTTTTTATTGCCACCAATCCAAGCATTGATAGGATTATTGAGCCAGTAAGTATGCCAAGCTTTTAATTGCTTAGTCTCTAGCGCTTTTACGCTTTTATATTTTTTGGGCAAATCAGCGACTAAACGCGAGCGCCGCTTAAAAATATCAAAACTATTTTGCGCTATAACTAAGGTAGCCACTGATGTCTTGAAACCATCATTCTCTAATAGGGATTCAAGAAGAATCAGCTTAAATGACTTAGTGAGCTGAGTAACTTCAACCTCTTGTAAAAAGTCTTGGTGAGCGTTTATGCAAGCCAGCGCATTAGTAGCAAGGTCGCCTTGGATTGTCACAAATTGAAACCAGCTACCGTGCTCTCTGCGCAGCGTCTCTACTTTGCCACCCGCATGATAAAAAGCACTCAGACTAGGTCTATAGCCTAATGACGCTTTGAGTGATTCATAGAGTGCCACTTGTGAATCTATACGCGTAGCGGTTAGCTGCTGCATAAAATCAATTGCCACTGGATCGTAATTGATAAAACAGCCTTCAGGTAATGCTAATGCGCCATCATTCGCAGCCTTGATAAAGTCCTTTTTAGCTGAGTTGGTTTTGCCAATATTGAACAACGCCTCAGGCTTATTGAAGAAGCTTTGGTGGTTGCCAATAAAATCGACAATAATCAGCTTATCTTTACCCTCACAGCGCCTTAAACCGCGCCCTAGCTGTTGCATAAAGATAATCTTAGACTCAGTGGGCCTTAGCATTAACACCGTATCGATGGCGGGTAAATCAACCCCTTCATTAAACAGGTCTACGGAAAAGACCACCTCAATAGCGCCCGCCTCTAACTGAGTCAGCGCATCGTTGCGCCGCACTGCCGATTCGCTGTGGACACTAACCGCCTTAATACCTTGCTTGACAAAATGTGCGGCCATGAAATCAGCGTGCTTTTGTGAGATACAAAATGCCAGAGTTCTGCTTTGTCTCAGTTGCTTCCAGTGCTTGAACGCATGGCTAGCACGGGCAAGTGTCGCTAACTGATTGACTAATTCATTATGATCAAACTTATTATTGCGCCAGCTAATCTCTTGGTAGTTAACCGACTCATCGCCAATACCATAATAGTGAAATGGCGCGAGTATTCCCCGATTAATACCTTCCAATAAATCACTGTGATAAACGAGGTTGTCATCACATAAAGATAGAATATCAGACTGATCGGTACGCTCAGGGGTGGCGGTTAAACCCAGTAAATAGCGCGGCGTAAAGTGCGATAGTAGCTGTTGATAGGTTCTGGCTGATGCGTGATGAAATTCATCCACCACAATATAGTCAAAGTAATCGACACCGAATCTATCTAAGTGGTGCTGTAAGCCCAACGTTTGAATAGAGGCGAACATCATATCCACATTCAGTTCTTTGCGTTTCCCGGTATAACGGCCCACTTTAGCGGTCGGATGAATACGCACAAAAGTGGCTTCCGCCTGAAATAAAATCTCTTCACGGTGGGCCACAAATAAAATACGCTTAGCATTAATCTGCTTACTATCAAATGCCGACAACCATGTTTTACCCATTCCCGTTGCCAGCACCACTAAGCCACGCCGATGCCCTGCTTCTCTAGACTGCTCTAACTTAGCCAGCGCCTCTATTTGAATCTCATTCGGTGTCGCAGGCACTTCCTGCTCATCAGCTCCCGGGATAACGGCCGCGGTTCGCAGACTTGGCTCCTGATAATACTTTTGGTAATCATCAACCCAAGCATGGGTTAATTCAACACTCTGTTTATGCTCAAACAGTGCTGTAATTTGATAGCATATTTCGTTAAATCGATGCGGGTTTTCCCCTTGCTCAACCCGCAGATTCCATTCCAGGCCCGTGGTCAATGCCGACTTAGTGATATTACTAGAGCCAATAAACGCGCTGCTTTTATCTTGATCATCCTGAATAAAAATATAAGCCTTCATGTGAAAGCTCTTATGCTTACTCTCAAAAATTTTAACTTGTGCGCCCTGCTGCCCATTAACTGATGCTTTTAATAACAGCAGCGTGCGCAAAGCAGCGGGATCGGTTATTTGTAGGTAATCGCAAGTCAAAATGCGTATTGCTGCGCCGCGCTCTAACGCTTCTCTTAGCGCCGGAATTAACAGCTTCATCCCCGTTTCACGGACAAAGGCCACGGTCATATCAATTTTTTTAGCGCTATTAATTGCCGCAATTAACTTAGGTAAAAAATGATCACTGCCACCGGTCGTTAAAGAGGAGTTATATTTTGCGGAAGATAATTTTGAATTCATTTACAACCCTTAAATACTGCTAACTTTGGCACTAACACCTTGCGAACCAGACCATTGATCCAAGTTTGATCTTGGCCCCTTAATGGCGTGGTTACTTGCCATATATCTATCACTGCTAATTGATCAAACTTAGCGATCAGCGCGTTTAAGCTCGCCACCGTATAATCATTGAAAAACCGGCCACGCTCATCTAAACGCTCGCCCTCACCTTGCTTAAAAGAAAAGTAAAATACGCCACCCTCTTTCAAAGCATCAATACAGTTTTGTATAACATATTCAATTTGGCTTTTAGGACAATGCAATAAACTGGCGCACGCCCAGATAGCATCGTAGCTGTTTTTTACCCGCAGCTGTTGATAACGCATATTCAAAACAGCTTGGCCAATATGCACCTCAGCAAGAAGCGCTAAGTCCTTTGATGCTTCTAAAGCGGTCACTGTAAAGCCCGCATCGATAAAAGCTTTGCTATCACGACCAGATCCACAACCCATATCGAGAATGTGTGGGGGGTTTAAACCAATATTTGGCAGTAATGATACAAAGTGATCACGAATATGATTTATATCGTAAGCTAAGGTTTCATCAGCATAGTTTTGGGCATTATTGGCATAAAACTCAGCGGTCGGCTTAGCTTTAGCTTGCTGTTTTAACGCGGCAATAATAGGAATATCCGCAGGTGCCCACTTTAAGCTATCTAGCTCTTCAATAGGCAACCAGCGAATCTCATCATGGTCGATCAATTGGAACTCACCGGCTAGGTGTTTTACCTTGTAAGCTAAAAGCCGGATACGTTTATCACCGTAATCAAAGATGCTTTCAGCGACGAACTCACCGACTTCAGCATCAATGGTAAATTCTTCTTTTAGCTCACGCTTTAGGCATTGCTCTGCAGTTTCACCGGCCTCGATCTTACCGCCGGGGAATTCCCAATAACCAGCGAGGTGTTTACCTTCTGCACGTTTGGCTGCCAAGATTTTATTCTTAATGGTAAGGATTGCTGCGGTCACATCAATATAGTTCAAATAACTACCTTTAAAATCGGGCAAGGCAAACGCATGAACATATTTTGTACAGCAAATCACATGTGATTAAGTAGATTAAATTCAACTTCTGTATAAAATTTCGCCACACTGTATGTCAGAAATTTTTTTTTGACATACATAAACGAAAATTAGATCATATTATCATCATAAAGCACGATTGAAATTGATCAATAAACGTTCATGCGTTTACCCTGTAAAATCGGGTTGTGAATTGCAGAGATGAAAGGAGACAAAAAGTGGCTGACCCATATTTTCACTATACAGCACAGGGGTAAATCCTAGGTTATCTGTATGCTCGGTTATAAAAGGTACTTTTCAAGAATACCAGCAACGACATCATTAGCATCAACTCCAACATGGAAACTACTAAAATACGGCAATATAGGCAGTCCTCCATTCAGCCCGTGTTCTTCAAGAAAAATATCTTCCGATAAGCCATATTTTGAATCTATACCATAGAGTAAACCAACATACTTAATAGCTGTATGATCGATCGTTTTATTTTTAACCGATTTTAATTGCAGGGCATACTTAGAATGCATTCCACAATAATCTTTTTTTACATTATTTTTGTTTTTAAATTTAGCATCTAAAATAATGTAACTATGATCGCCCGTGGTTGAGTTGTCTAATCGGAGTGTGTAGTCCGGTAGATAAGGCTTATTAGACTTGGTAATTCGTATTATTGTATTATCTGGAATTTTATTTTTTTCAACAGGATAAAATGGTTTTTCATAATAAAGTGTAAGTGTTCTATGGTTATCAATATTGAAAATAAACTGATTAGCTAGAACGTTCACATCCATCGTTTGTATGCCTTCCCACGTTTTATTATGTGTAATCAACCTTGTGCTGACTAAGCCACCATCAGGTTGACAATGCACCTTAATTCCATTGATGATTTTATACAAACAACAAAACTCATATATCTGGGATAAATTACGCATCCCTAATAAAATATCAAGTTCTTCTGAACGATCAACATGGTTCGAATCATAGAAGTGCTTTATTAGGTTAAAAGCAGAACAATAATGATAGTTTTTTAATGTATACGATGTTTGAACTGGTAATGTTGGTTTTAATTTTTGAACAGGAATAACTTCGTCATACATCATTTTTAACTGTATCAATCGTTTTTTCACATTCTTTATCTTATTACTTTTACGACGAAGTATAGGATTTAATGCGTTTTTAATGACCTGATCGAATCGAATGTATTCACTGTTTTCGTAGGATACAACACGATTATTCTCTTGAGACTTCAAAAGTTTTATCATAACATCACAATATTGAATACCAGATAATAAAAACCAATGAATGGCCTGATTTTCTTTTTGATTAGTGCATTTGAAATGATTATTTCGTGGTAGATCTACTTTATAATAGTGCTTATTGATTGCAACTGTGTACTCCTGCTTTCTAGCAGGCTCAAGTTTGTCATAATTACATGTCAACCAATCGGTTGTGGTGTGATCATAAACAGAGGGTTTATCTGATTGTATTTCAAGTTTTGTTTCGAGCTTGTATTTATTTTGTTTAGAGAAATGACCAGCATGTATTTCCAAAAAATCAATGGCTTTATTTAAATTTTCTATTTTTACCATATTACTATGACCATCAGCTTGTGGTCTGAATCCACTACGCGTTTTAGAAAAACAAACCTGTGAAATATCCTCCATATTTTCACTTAAATAATTAAGCATATCGTGTGCAATGACTGCTTTTTCTTTCTTTAAAGTTATATTAATTATTTTTGTATGCTCTAGTGTCTCTCCATTGTCATGAGTAAGTAGTACAAGTTCAGATTCACCAAAATAATTAAAAAAATGCGCATTATCAAAAAATCCAGAATGCACACGTGATGTGAAAAGAGTTATACCATTGGATAGGTAAGTTGAAACTAATTTAATTTCAACATCCCCAAGAAATAACTCTGGTTTTCTATCAATTATGTCACCCCCCAATAATAACTTTACCGTGAATATATACTCAATGTCATCGGGTACAAAAAATTCAGCATCAGACATCAGGTCATGCTTATACATAATCTTTGATGATTTGCTTTCTAATTGCCATTCAATCTTCATAGGTCACCTACGCAATTGAAAAGCTGAAGTGTTTGAAGTTTAGTCGACCCGCATCAATGATTTCATTTACTAATTGAACCGACTTACATAGTTCGTAATTTTCTAAAACTTCTTTCAACTCTATCAGTGATTCTTCGTATTTGTCTCCAGCACCTTTAATTAAAGGAATTAAGAACATACATATAGAGTGGTCTACAACCGACTTTTCGTTTACAAAACTAATATTTGAATAGGTAAGAGCAAATTTCTTAACCTGCTCTTTTCGTCGAGAGGTTAGATTTGCAGCTAACTTTTCTATGAAAATCTCATAGAGAACTTCAAGTTTAGTTTTTATATCCGCAGATATGATGTCTGAAGTACTTGGCATAAATGCTTCAACTATTTGGTCACCAGTACCTAACATCGGATAAGAATTATATTCCAAATATTCATCATCAAAATCGTAAGATACGTGGTCCGAGTTAAAGTTTATGAATGCACATCGGTTTATCACTCTAGGGGTTAGGCCTTCAACACTTTCGTCAGTATTAGCGGTACAAATATAACGAGTAGATAGAGGCACTGTTACTTCGATGCCATTGCCCAATAATAATAAACGATCTGCTTTATTATCGGCCAAACCTAGTTGATTGCTCAAATAAAATTCAGGTGAACTTAAGTTAAATTCATCAAATATAACGAACGATATTGGTAACTCATCTGAAGGAACCTTGTTCAAAGCTGACATTAAGGGAAAAAAACCTGTAGAGCCAGCATCATATTTTTTGGTGATCGGATTGTAATACCCTTGCAGAACTTTAGGGTCAGTCCAACCTTTACCAATGTTGATGAGTGTGCTTAGGTTTTTATGTTCACTGCCAAGAGCATAAGTCAGTTGCTCAGCAAACGACGTTTTTCCAGTGCCTGGAGCACCTAATAAAACCGTGAATTGATTTTGAAAAATAGTAGTTAAATAGGCTGCTAGATCAGATTTATCAATGTCACGTTTCATAGCAACAAATCGGTTATATATCTGATCAATAATAAGGGATCTGGTGAGGTTATCTGCTGGGGAAACAGTAGGTAATTCCATCAACTCTGTAGATTCACTATCATCACTTCTATTTAAATGCTTATGATAATCCCCTTCAACCAAATCAGATATTATTTGTGATTCTAGAAATCTAGCTGCGAGTGATGCAAGAGAATCTTGTAATTTTTTATTAGCTTCAGCAGTAGCCTCTGTAGCGGCGGCAACTTTTCCTTTTTCTGTTTCGAGCTGACCTTTTTGAAACTCCAGAGCCCCTGTAATCGCAGCTACATTGTCGGATAGTTTGTACTTTTCTTGTAACTCTGAAAGCCTCAAAGACAACATTTTAATTTCTTCACTTTTTTCAGCCGCCAATTCTTGGATGCTTTCAGAGTTCTCTAGTTGCTCTTTTTTTAATTTTAATTCTTTTTCTATATCTTCTAAAGCCAATTTCTTCGAATCTATGGTTTGAATTAGAGTTGTTTGTTTGGTATTCAACTCAACTAAACTATCATTGACTTTATCAATTTTTTGATCTCTATATTGTTCTATTTCTTCATCAGCTTGTGATTTTCGATCTTGTATAGTTTGATCAATTTTTGCAAATTCAGCATTTTTATCTAATGAAAATCGTTTAATAAATTCCACTGGTTTTTGTTCAAAAACTTTCGTGATTTCAGAATCAAATATTTCGGAAGACAAAATTGCATCAATTAACTTTTTAGTTTCTTCCGCACTTTTATTAGTTTGTTTTAAAACTCTGGTAATGATTTGTTTACGTCCATCTGAGAGGTCATTGAGTTCACGAAACTTCATTACAGAATCAATACTTACTTTCGCTGCCCCTTTATGTTTGAGTAATTTTGAGGCTTTACTGAAAATAGAATTGATTGAAATAGTATCGTATTGCTCGAATATATTATTATTGGGTACCTCTTCTTCATCAGTAAAAATCAATCCAATATTTATAGCATAAAGAACTGATTCACCTGAAACAGTCCTATATCTCAGGTTTTCATTTTTATATTTGTCTTTAAAGTCAATTTTATAGGTACTATAGTCACTGACCTTTTTACCCTTCATAAAAGATATTTTTAAAGGGTTAGGTAACTCAAACCCATGAATCTTATTGTCTGGTTTATCAAAAAGTGGACCAAAGAACTGCTCATCATCCAAGAAAAAGGATAATGGGGTTCCGGAAAGAGTCGTGTTTTCTTTTTTAGAAAGGTGAAGAAATTTTTCTCCATTGATAATATCATCTGTTATGTTATCAATTTCACTTGATTCATATACACGTGCAATAAAAGGGGAGTTTTTGTCAATTTTTTGTTGTTGCTGAAATCCTTTGTTATCGAAATACGCACCAAGTAAACATTCTCCATCAGTAGAATCAATAGGGTGCGCTTGTACTATAAATAACTCATCTTTTTTATACTTTTGAATATATTGCTCATATCCACCTCTGACAAATACTGACTCAATATTGTTTGCAGAAATATTTTGCCTATTGCTTAAAGATGTCGGGTCGTAATCACAAACTTTTCCGTTTACTATTTCAAATAATGCCCGAAGATATCCACTTCTTTCGTTACTACTCGAACCTCCTAACTTAACTATAAAGTATCGGTAATCAGGGTCTTGTTCTTGGAATGTTTTTTTTATGAGAGCGTCTGATTTTTGAAATAGCTTTTGCATAAATTTTCCTGATTATTTTAAGTTTGAACTATATGATTTTTTGAGAAAGATATGGGACCGTAACTTTTTAAAAGTGTCCACGGGGTCTTTCCTTTTCCCCCCTACAAACATGACTAACAAAAAGGTACTCCATCAGTCACACTCCACACTAAACAACCAAGCCAATAACAACCTCACATTCCTGACAGCTAAGCGTATAAATCTCTCTTTTTTTACTCACCTTGGTTTTTTTACTTTTACAACTCGGGCAGGCCTGCTTCATCGATGTATTACCACTGCAATTATCGCAGACCGTGTAATAGCCATACTTCCCGTAACTTGCAGTTAGCTTTGGCCCTAGCCCACATTTTTTACAGGTTAATTGCAGTTTTTTTATGGGAGAAGGTGAAGCAGCAGCCTCTAATATAGATGCTTCTTTATCTGTAGGTGCCTGCCAAACAACCTCATTATCTAAGACTGATGTGCTTAAAACTGAGGATGTTTTATCTACTGTAATATTGAGATCTGGAACGGTGCTAAGTTGCGGCGTAATTTTTCTGCTGGCTTTCTCGACAACATCCTGAGATAAGATAAAGTTGCAGATAGTCGCCATTTCCGATGGTTTGAATTTTGGCCGGGATTCGATAATATTAATGGCATTCAAAATCTTGTTTCTTAATTTCATTATTGAATTTAATTTTTCAACCAAAAACTCTGACTTAACGATCTGCTTTGATATTTTGTTGGGCATTGCCTTGCGGTCAATAATTGCATTACTTGAAACCGCACATAAATTATCCCAACAGCGACCGCCAAAACCTTCCTGCCTTAGCCCTAATACTTTTCCGAGCATTTCAGCTTTATGTTCAAATAACATTTCCCTAAACAACCGCTGCTGTAGCTCAACTTGCTTGATCGGAGATGGCATGCCCTGCCATTTGCTGTTGTAACTGCGCGTCCACTCTTCCTCTGCATTGACCTTCACTTCACCGGTAATGCTTTTAGACTCGATCAATACAAATCCATAGGGGTAAAAGACCAAGTGGTCTATCTGTGCCGTCTCTTGGTTGTGCCTAAATTTTAGATCGTTAAATACAAACACTTGCTCATGGTCTTTAAAGGCCCGCCGCAAATAAAATGCGACATCAAGCTCTTGTTTAATACCGGCTTTTTCTTTTGCTGAACTCCCAGATTTAGCCGCTTTATCTTTGATAATCAAAATTTAAATCCATCTAATGCCGCCTTGTCAGAGTTTTAAAACAAAACGTTACAAACTCAACGAGCGCAGCAAAACAGCGCTCATCCCTTTTATTAAAGATCAACACTAACATATTGGTTTTTAAAAATCTTGAATAATTACAGATAGTTATGTTGCATTTAGACAACAGTTTTACTGTATACTTATCTAAATTGAATATATGAGCGAGCTACGAGCTTTGAGCTACGAGTGCAGTCTTTACGCTTGTAACCTTTTATGTGACACCAGCTACATCGCCTAAAACTGCTGCCTGAACTTCTCAGCCATTACGCCAAGCTTATACATGATGTCTCTCGACCTAGCTTGCTCATGAGCATCGGGTGACAGGATCGTCATAAGCAAGTAGCAATTATCATCCATTACGCCTTGGCAATAGATAAGGTGATGATCACTGGTTTGATAAAACTGAATTTTGGTGAGAGGGAGTGGTTTATCTTCACTCCCTAAATGGATATGTTGAATTTCTTCGACTAACACGATAGGTAATGAATTGGGGTGATCAAAAGGTACATCTCGGCCGAAACTGTCAGGGACTATCCCTGTCATTTTATAACTTTTAAAATCGTCAATCAGCGCATCAAGCTCTTCAGAACTTAATATTTGACGAATAATACTACTTTTAAATACCCGTATCACTCTGAAAAGTCGCCTAACTCTTTATCTGAGGCAGCAAGCAGACTAGCGCTACTATGTGCAGAAATCTGAGCAAGCCGAGCTTGAGAAGGTCTAAACCGGGAGGTTTTAGATTGAGACTCTATGAGCGCTACCATTTGCTCGTAAAGCTTGGCGCTTATCATATAGCCCGCTGTTTTATTATTAGACAGCACCGCAACCGGCTCATCTAAAAAGTAATCACACGGCTTTTTTCTAAGCTCTGTCACTGAAACCGTTTTTTCAGCTAAAATTGATTGAATATTCATAAATCACCACACACATAAAAGTACTTAATTATGTACATAATTGTACCCTCTATTTATTTTAATTCAAGTGGAGATCAATTGCGGGTTGCGAGCTTTGAGCTTCTAACTTCTAGCTTCTAACTTCCTCCCCCATCACCGATGCCAAAAACAACGTAAGCTGCTTGATATCACCTTTAACACTGCCCCCTTCCAGTGCTTGCATATACTCCTGACGTCGCTCTACAGGGATAATCAGCCAAGGATAACCACCTGCAGCTAGCATTAGATTCATGACAAAGCGGCCCATGCGGCCATTACCGTCAAAGTAAGGGTGGATGTATACAAAGATGAAATGGCCTAAGACCACTCTTACTGCTGGATTATCTTCCTCCATTAATAAATCAAAAAGTGTTGGCATCATTTCTCTAACGGCTTCGCGGCTAGGAGGTGTGTACTTTGATTTTCTAATAAAAACAGACCCTGTTCTATACCCTGCTAAATTTTCTGGCTTAACGATGCCTGCTGCGACACTTGAGCCGAACAACGCCAAATACCAATCGAGGTGCTCTTGCTCTAAGACTTCTCCTGGGTTCTCTCCATTAAGTACGCGAGTCATCGAAGCTTTCACTTTAACGAAAGCATCCCAATAACCTTTTGCAGCCATAGCATCTACATGCTGCTGATTTGCCGTTGATTGCTCTGCACTCCATTGCCCATTGCGTACTAACTCTATTAGTTCATGAGTGACTTTGTACCCTTCGATCGATAAAGAATGATATGCGTCAGCGACATAATTTTCTTCGACTGTCTGTAGATATTGTTCTACTTTAATAGGGCCATCGAGTGCTGCTGGGAAGTTTTCTATCACTACTGGTCTCATTTGCAACCAGATTAAACGTATCCTATTCACGTAAGGTGACAACTCTCTACGTTTAAATAGCATTGCAGACTCCCCTGCAAAGGGGTCGATTTCTTTCACTTTAAGGTCAACGGCACTCATTCCTTTTACGATGTTATCTGCAATGAGGTTGCGACCGATGTTCCTAAAACCTCCCGCAAGTCGCCCAGCGGCGGCGCTATATTCCCCTTTTATTAAAATGGCCAGTATTTCAGAGGCATCAGCTATCATCGATAATGCTGTGCGTACCGCTATTGGCTGTTTTAGAAAATAGCTTTTAGCACAGTGAACTAGCGCAGCCGGTAAACTATATAAATTTAAACCTTCGATTTTAGTGAGATAATTCACATCAGGCAGCGCTAAACGAACGTCAAACACCGATGTATCATGAGTAAATAATCCACCTTCTTA
>ASZJ01000057.1 GCA_000416275.1 Osedax symbiont Rs1 | reverse complement strand
ACAGAGGCGCTGCGCTGCACAGAGAAAACATTAAAATCAAGAAATTTAGAAAGACAACAATCTCTAGACCTTAATCTTTTAAATCCCTCCTCTGTGCCCTCTGTGACCTCTGTGGTAAAACAATCTTTTAAAGTCTTTTTCACCACCGAGATCCACAGACACTGCGCTGCACAGAGAAAACCCTAGAAGACTAGAAAGACCAACAATCAAAACCCTAAGGGCCTTTTTCACCACAGAGGTCACAGAGGCGCTGCGCTGCACAGAGAAAACATTAAAATCAAGTACAAGCTAGGGCACGAGCTATTGAGTGCAATTTCAGGGATAAATGAACGATCCACATTATGGATGTCTTTTGGCTATTCTATGAGGGATATGAGGTGAGTCATTGTAAGATATTAACGAGGATCTTGCTGTTGCCAAAGCCCATATAATATATCAGCAAGCTGTGATTCAGATATTTCACTGATGATGGCACCCACCATCGCGTTCGCCAACTGATCGTTGTCATCCGTTAATTCATAATCATTTAATGATAAAAATTCTAGGCAGACAGCAAGCCCGGTACGTTTGTTTCCATCAGAAAACGAGTGGCTCTTTCCAATAGCAATCGCATATTTTGCGGCAATATCAAAAACATCATCTAGACCGCTGTATACAATCGCGTTATCTATTCGTCCTAAAGCTCCTTCCAGCTTAGCTATATCAATGCCCCCTTGAAGCCCTTTGCCTGTGGCAAGGATGAACGTATTTATTTCAATCACCCGTGGGGCAGGGAATTGAATAATATTCATTACATATCAGCCAATTTTTCGAATGTTTTTTTGTGCGTTCTCAGTGCGAGCTTGGTTTCAGACAGAATAATTTGACGCCCTTCCAAAGATGATAAATCAAGCTTCTTGTTGGCTTTAATGTGCGGGCGTTTATGCGCTACAGGCAGGCCATATTTATCAGTATTCATTAGAGTCTCCTATTATATAATTTTTATATTGTAACCCAGCTAGCCCACATATGAGTTTTAATAATAATTAATTATCGAAAATATGCGACATCAGCCGCTTTTTACATCATCAACGAATTATTGCTTTGAAGCTCGTAAGCTCTCGACTTGAAGTGGTGCTAACATTTAATAGAATAAATTATCAAATGGCATTTTTATGCCTATTTATTTACTATATTCTAATATCAGTCATGCAAATCAATTACCCTAAGCCCGCACCTAACCCAGATACTGCGTAAGTACCAGACAACTTATAACTAAGCAACTGGAAAGAATCTATCAAGATCCTGAATCAGTGACTTCACTGCACCACATAGCGCAAGCTCTTGATTCTACAGCGGTTAGAAAAATGCCCGCTCAACCTACGGGTTTTATGCAGGGATGCATTTATTGAGCGAATGCAGGACGCATTTGAGCTTGCAGYTAAGATTTTTCAATTCCACCGTAAAACCAATATMTTACACTCTGTATTTACTTTGAAGTCACGGATTCAGAAAGATAATAAGATATTACTGCAGGGATGAATTGACTACAGGCCTATGTGTGACAAATTTGTTGCCCCCTCTGCTGAAAGCCTTCTATCCTGAGGCTTTGGGGGGAGTATCTATTATATTCGAAACTAGCAATTTATCATTTAAGTCTTTAAGTCCCTCCTCTGTGGTAAGACCAAGTTTTTAAAGATTTTTTCACCACAGGGGGTCACAGAGGCGCTACACAGAGGAAAGAGAACCACTTAATGATCAGTAACTTTTTTGACTAACTGCACGAACTTTAATCTATCAACTCCCTTGAAAAACGCCGTCCTCTAAGGTAAGGCCAAGATTTTAGAGATTATTCACCACAGAGGCGCTGCGCTGCACAGAGGAAAAACAAAACCATGATGACAATAAGTTACGAGTTAAGTATTGAGGTTGTAATTGCAAATTTATAGTGATTGATTTTGAATTTCAAACGACAACTCATCACTCTTCACCCAAGTCTCGGTCTTTAAGTCTCTCCTCTGTGACCTCTGTGCCCTCTGTGGTAAAACTGTCTTTTAAAGATTTTTCACCAACACTGCGCAGAGAAAAAGCCCCCTTCTGCGATCTACAACTTCTAGCTTCTAGCTTCTAGCTTCTAACTCACCCATATCTAAACATTAAATGCTTCTTGCTTGATTAGCTGCTCTGTCCGGCTGAGCCCTAGGCGCTGCGCAACTTTTTGCCACTGCTTAACGGAGCTTAATACCTCGTCGTATATTTGTGTTGCTTCGGCTTGAGTGAGCCTGAAGAAATCAATCACAGCAAACGCCAACTGGTAGTCCAGTGCATTTTCCGTATCCGTGATGTTTAGGTGAAGGCCTTTTTTTCCTACGCTGGGGTTTATATCGTAGGCGGGTGATAATTTCCAACCTTTGTTGGTTAGTATGAATCCATGATTGCGAAGATGATCATCGGTGTTAGACACAGCGATGTTGAAGACTATCCTGCGCCATAACTGGGCTAAGTCTGCTTTGGTTTTCGCACCTTGATTGACCAAGAACTCGACAATTTCAAGGTAGCTGGCGCCGTGCGATTGCTCGCCATCATAATACTGTAATTGGGTCATTGCCGATGAAAAGTGTAGACGCTTATCGCCAATACGGTCAAAGCGTTTGGTGATAAAAGTATGGTGATGTGTCGACAGTTTACGAATTTCACTGGTAAACATTTCGACACCTGCTGCCAGTGCTAACTCATAGCAAACCATCTCCCAGGCTCCTACATCACCGCTATCGTTTAGGTTCGGGAATTTGGCAATCCACTGATGGTTATTCTCGTCGATAACACAGGCCTTTGGCCTTGCTCCGCCCAGTGAAGAACCTGGTGAAATTAACATTTTTAGCCATTGATAGTATTGATCGCTCTCTATGTTGGCATCTTGTTCAATTTGAATGGCGGCATGTTCTAACTCACGTAACGATGCCATTGGTGGGGCAGAAAATTCTGCGTTGTCGTCGAGAAAGTGCGGCGATCCCGCTTTTTTAAAACGAATCCCCCCCATTCGATAAGAGTCGTGCACCCCTAATAAATAGTCGAGCTCGGTTAAATGACTACTGGGCCGACTCCCTTTGCGATATTCAATGGCAGCTCTTCGCTGCATCAAAATCCGCCCCCACCGATCGGGAGATGAATCTAAAAAGACTCGAAAGTTTTTATCTACCGCATCATTGTATAATTCACCGCTGTGCAGTGTCAGTAAGGGATCTATTTGCAGGCGATACGGTGATTTTAGAAAAGCCTGGTCATAGACAAAGCTGAACACACCGCCGCGACTTGTATGGCTAAAGGTGAGCAGACCAATCAATAACGGTTGCTCTATCGGCTGCCAATGGCCGTATACCTCAACCGAATCTCGGCTCATCTAGCGCCTTCCAATAGCTTAATATTTTGCAATTTGATGCCCACTTCGTCATGGGCAGCCAATTCTGCAAAATTATTCTCCATGCCGAGCACGGACATGATTTTTAAATAGCTACCAATCGCCACGCCAGGGTCACCAGCAAAGACTTTATTGACGGTTTTATTATCAAAACCGGTTCGTTGACAAAGCATTTTTTTAGTAAAACCGCGCCGTTTCATCGCCAACAACAAGTTTTCACCGAAAGTAGTCAGCACTTTGCGCTGTTTAGGAAACAACACTTTATGTAAGCTTCTCTTCGCCATCACAACACCTAAGGACTATATTCCCATTTTTTTAAAGATAATAGGAATATAGTCCCTGATGATTTAAATAGCAACTTTAAAGAGATCCTGAGAAACTCACAACTCGCCACTTTTCACCTAAGTCTTTAAGTCCCCCTCTCTGTGGTAAAACCAATCTTTTAAAGTCTTTTTTCATCACAGAGAACCATAAAAACAAGAAATTAGAAAGACAACAATCTCTAGGCCTTAATCTTTTGAATCCCTTCTCTGTGACCTCTGTGGTAAAACAATCTTTTAAAGTTTTTTCTCTATCGCAGAGGAGCTTCGCTGCACAGAGATAACCCTAAAACCAACCAACCTAAGTCTTAGCAAAAACAACAATATTCTAAATTTTAGTCTTTTAAGTCCCTCCTCTGTGCCCTCTGTGGTAAAACCAGTCTTTTAAAGTCTTTTTTAACCACCGAGATCACACAGACACTGTGATGCACAGAGAAAACCCTAGAAGACTAGAAAGACCAAAGACTTAGCAAAACCAACAACCAAAACCATAAGGGCCTTTTTCACCACAGAGGTCACAGAGGCGCTGCGCTGCACAGAGAAAACATTAAAATCAAGAAGTTTAGAAAGACAGCAATCTCTAGGCCTTAATCTTTTAAATCCCTCCTCTGTGACCTCTGTGACCTCTGTGGTAAACCAATCTTTTAAAGTTTTTTTAACCACCGAGATCCACAGACACCGCGATGCACAGAGAAAAGCCTAAAACCTAGTAAAACAAAAACCAAGATCTTAAGGGCGTTTTCACCACAGAGGTCACAGAGGCGCTTCGCTGCACAGAGAAAACCCTAAAACCAACCAATCTAAGTCTTAGCAAAACAACAATCTCTAGGCCTTAATCTTTTAAATCCCTCCTCTGTGACCTCTGTGCCCTCTGTGGTAAAACCAATCTTTTAAAGTCTTTTTTCACCACCGAGATCCACAGACACTGCGCTGCACAGAGAAAACCCTAAAACCAACCAATCT